>DASWOE010000149.1:0-5228 GCA_036398875.1 Rhizomicrobium sp. | reverse complement strand
TGCCGCGCGCGGATACCGATGCGGGCCAAGGGGAACCGAACCCTTATAGCTGTGATTTGGGGGCGTTGCAAACGTCCGTCAAGCGCCGCAGCAAACTTTTCACTCGAACGGCTTAACCACGACCAGGATGACGATGACGATCACCAGCACGAACGGAACTTCGTTGATGATCCGGTAGAAGCTGGTCGAGCGCGTGTTCGCGTCTTTCGCGAAGGTTTTGACCGTGCCGGCGAAAAATCCATGCAGACCGCTCAGCGCCAGCACCAGCACGAATTTGATCCGAAGCCAGGTGTCCTCATACGCGCCGGTCACATAGGCCAGGGTCAAGCCCAGCACCCACACTGCGATCATCGCGGGATTGACGATCCGCCGCAGCAACAATTGCTCGTGCCGCTTCAGCATCTCCGACTGCGGCGAGCCGACCGGCACCTCGGAATGATAGACGAACAGCCGCGGCAGATAGAGCATTCCCGCCATCCACGCGATCACCGCGATGACGTGCAGCGCCTTGATCCAATCGGCATGGTCCGACAGCCACATCATCGCTCTAGCTTCCCCCGCACGCGCACCGGCGATGGCGCGCCGGACACAGTCGGACGCCGCAGCCGCTTTCCGTGCCGGGCCTGCCGGCCGCTTGTATCACCAGACCGGCGAGGCTCGCGATGAATTTCGGATGCGTCCCCACGGTCGCGACGCGCAGATAGTCCGGCATGCCCGAGACCCGCGCCAGATGGGCGTATTCGATATCCAGCTCCACCAGCGTTTCCGAGTGTTCCGACACGAACGCGATGGGCGCGATCACCACGCCCTTGCCGTCCGCCCCGGCGCGCCGAATCTCCGCGTCGGTCGCCGGCCCGATCCACTCCAGCGGTCCCACGCGACTCTGATAGCAGACCGCCCAGTCGAGGCCGGTCATCCCCAAGCCGTCCACAATGGCCGCTGCGGTTCGTTCGACCTGCCATTGATACGGATCGCCCCGCGCCACCGTCCGCTTGGGCAAGCCGTGCGCCGAGAGCAGCAGACGATAGTCCACATCCTGCTTCGCTTTTGCGAACGCATCGCGGATGAGTTCGATCTCCGCCGCGACAAATCCGTCCGCATCGGGATAGCAGCACACCCGATGGGTCGGCCGGTCGAGGCCATGCGCCCGCGCCGCGCGGTCCCAATCGCCCAGCGAGGAGCCGCTGGTCGTAGTGGAAAACTGCGGATAGAGCGGCAGCAGCACGATCTCGTCGGCGCCCCAGGCCTTCACCGCCCGCGCCGCCTCGTCGCTGAACGGATGCCAACAGCGCATCGCGATGAAGCATTTCGCCTCGATGCCCCGCTTCGCCAACAATTCGTCCAAAGCGCCGGCCTGCGCCCGCGTCTCGCCGAGGATCGGCGATGCACCGCCCAGCTTCGCATAGATCGCACGCGCCACCGGGGCCCGGCGCCGCGCGATCCATCGCGCCAAAGGCCGGCGCAGAAAAGCCGGCAACGGCAGGATCGCGGGATCGCCGAACAGATTGCGCAGGAAGGGTTCAACGGCCTGCGGCGAATCCGGTCCACCGAGATTGAAGAGAACGACCGCCAGTTTCACCCACGTCATCCCTCAGACTTCAAAACAAGACTCTTAGAATCTAAGATTCTGAAGATGATGTAAGCCCTGTGATTTGTGGAGCATTCCGTGGGCCGGTGTTGCTCTAGGCCGGAAGTCCATTCGACTCAAGGCCCTGCCGCGCCGGGGCGGACGGCGCCGGCCTCTGGTTCTTGGTGATGAAACCGGTATCGTCGCGGAGTCATGCACGTCGGTTTGCGCAGCGGTGGACATAAGGGCCTCATCAACAGCGTCGGTGGACGATAGAGGAATGGTTTTGTGAATACGCAGTTCCACGTGCACCTGGTGTCCGACGCGACCGGCGAGACGCTCAATGCGATCGCGCGGGCGGCGCTGGCGCAGTTCGAAGGCGTGGTGGTCAACGAGCATTTCTATGCCCTGGTCCGCAGCCAGCGGCAGCTTCGGCGCGCCGTCGAGCATATCAAGGCCGAACCGGGCCTGGTGTTCTTCACCCTGGTCAATCCCGAGCTGCGCCAGGAATTGCTGCGTGAATGTGCGGCGCTGTCCGTGCCCTTCTACGACGTTCTCGAAGCACCTATCGCGGCGATGCGCGGCTTTCTCGGCAGCGGCGCGGCGGAGACCCACCGGCCCGGCGGCCAGCACGATGTCGATCAGAAATACCTTGCCCGCATCGAGGCTTTGAACTTTGCCATCGCGCATGACGACGGCCAGAGCGTCGAGACGATCGGCGACGCCGAAGTGATCCTCACCGGGGCCAGCCGCACCTCGAAGACGCCGACCTGCGTGTATCTCGCCATGCGCGGCATTCGCGCCGCCAATGTTCCCCTGGTGCCGGGCATGCCGCTGCCGGTCGAGCTGCTGACCGTGAAACAATCGCTGGTCGTCGGGCTCTGGGCCGCGCCGGAGCGGCTGGTCCAGGTGCGCCGCAACCGCCTCGCCACCATGGGCGAGATCCGCGACACCAACTATGTCGATATCGACACCGTGCGGGCGGAAGTCACCGAGACCCGCCGCCGGTTCGAAAGCCAGGACTGGCCCTCGATCGACGTTTCCCGCCGCTCGGTGGAAGAGACCGCGGCCGCCATCATCAATCTGTTGGCCGAGCGCCAGGAGGCGCGGTCGTGAATCTCGTCCTGGCGTCGGGGAGCGCGTCGCGCAAGGCGATCCTGGGCGCCGCGGGCGTTCCCTTCGCCGCCATTCCCGCCGACATCGACGAGCGCGGGCTGACCAAGACCCTGCTGGCCGGCGGCACGCCCGCGGACGGCATCGCGCTTGAGCTTGCCGAAGCCAAGGCCCGATCGGTCGCGCTGCGCCATCGCGGCGCGCTGGTGCTGGGCGCGGACCAGACGCTGTTGCTGGATCGCGAGGTGATCGCCAAGTCCGCCGATCTCGTCGCGGCGCGCGCCTTGCTGTGCCGGCTGCGCGGCCGCGCGCACCGCCTTGCCGGCGGCATGGTGCTGCTGCGCGGCGACGTCGTGGTCTGGCGCCATGGCGATACCGCGCGTCTCGCGATGCGCGATTTCAGCGACGCGTTTCTGGATCGCTATCTGGCGGCGGAGGGCGAAAGCCTGCTCGCCGCCGTCGGCTGTTACCGGCTCGAAGGGCCGGGCGCCCAGCTTTTCGAAAGCATCGAAGGCGACTATTTTTCCATCCTGGGTCTTTCGCTCCAGCCGCTGCTGGCGGAGCTTCGAAAACAAGGCGTGCTGGCATCATGAACCTGACGGGCGCGGCCAGGATCGCCGGCATCATCGGCTGGCCGGTGACGCAGTCCGTCTCGCCGCGCCTGCACGGCTACTGGCTCGACGAAATGGGGATCGACGGTGCCCTGGTGCCGCTGGCGGTCCGGCCGGATGATTTCTCCGTCGCGGTGCGCGGCCTGATCAAGGCGGGATTCAAAGGCGCCAGCGTCACACTTCCGCACAAGGAAGCCGCGTTCGCGCTGTGCCATGCCTGCGACCTGGCGGCGCGGGTGGCGGGCGCGGTCAACCTGCTCGTCTTCCGCGAGGACGGAAGGATCGAGGGGCGCAACACCGATGCGACCGGGTTGGCCGCGTCGCTGCGCGAGAGCCTCGGCCCGGCTTGCGTGCGCGGCAAGACCGCCATCGTGCTCGGCGCCGGCGGCGCCGCCCGCGCCGCGGCCGTGGCGCTGCACGATCTGGGGGCCCGGGAGATTCGCATCCTCAACCGCGGCCGGGGCCGGGCCGAACAGCTCGCCGCCGCCCTGGCCGGCCAGATTGCGCCGAAGCTGACCGTCTATGCGATGCAGGACTGGCCGGCCGCCGCGGCGGATGCCGCCCTGGTGGTCCAGACCACCAGCGCCGGGATGAAGGACACGCCGTCGCTCGACCTCGACCTGGCGGTGCTGCCGCCCGACGCGGCGCTGTGCGACATCGTTTACAACCCGCGCGAAACGGGACTTTTGAGACAGGCACGCGCCGCCGGCCTCAAGACCGTGGACGGGCTGGGCATGCTGATCCACCAGGGCGTGCCGGCCTTCGAGGCCTTCTTCGGCGTCACCCCCGTCGTCTCGCAGGCGCTGCGCGCGCATCTGCACAAGGCGCTCCCCGGTGGATAGCACGCGCCCGCTCCATGTCGGCCTCACCGGCTCCATCGGGATGGGCAAGTCCGAGACCGCCAGGATGTTCGCGGCGCTGGGCATGCCGGTCTATGACGCCGATGCGGCGGTGCACCGGCTCTATGCCAGGGGCGGCGCGGCGGTGGCGCCGCTCGCGGCGGCTTTTCCGGGCGCGGTACGCGACGGCGCGGTCGATCGCGCCGAACTGTCCAAGCATGTCACCGGCAATCCCGAGGCGACGGCGCGGCTGCAGGCCATCGTCTATCCGCTGATGGCGGGCGAGCGGCAGAAATTCCTGGCCGATGCCGCCGCGGCGGGCGCCGACATCGTGGTGTTCGACATCCCGCTCCTGTTCGAGACCAAGGGCGAAGGCGCCATGGACGCGGTGGTGGTGGTCAGCGCGCCGGCGCATATCCAGCGCGAACGGGTGCTGGCGCGGCCCGGCATGACGGCGGAAAAGTTCGAATATCTCCATTCGCGCCAGATGCCCGATGTCGAAAAGCGTGCAAAAGCCCATTTCGTGGTTGTGACCGACCGGGGCCTGGGGCATGCCTTCGAGCAGGTGAAGATGATCGTCGCCGCGCTCCGGGAGCGGCGGCGGGCAGGGCAGATCTGAACATGCGGCAGGTGGTGCTGGACACCGAAACGACGGGCTTCGAGCCGGCCGAGGGCCACCGCATCGTGGAGATCGGCTGTGTGGAGCTCGACGACCATCTGCCCACGGGGCGGACCTGGCGCGCCTATCTCAATCCCGAGCGCCTGGTGCCGCCGGAGACGACCAAGATCCACGGCCTGACCGACGAATTCCTCGCCGACAAGCCGCGCTTCGCCGAGATCGTCGAGGCGTTCCTGGATTTCGTCGGCGATGCCGCGCTGGTGATCCACAATGCGAGCTTCGACCTCAAATTCGTCAATTCGGAGCTGCACCGGGCCGGCAAGCCGCCGATCCCGCATGCCCGCGCCATCGACACGATCGAGATCGCCAAGGCCAAGATCCCCGGGGCGCGCTACTCGCTCGATGAATTGTGCAAGCGCTTCGCCATCGACCTGTCGGGGCGCACCAAGCATGGCGCGCTGCTGGATGACGAGCTGACG
>DASWOE010000148.1:0-9198 GCA_036398875.1 Rhizomicrobium sp. | reverse complement strand
GAGCGGAACGTGCACTGAACCGAAGTGGAGAAAGCCTCCATGAGCGTGACCGTCAATCCGTTGCACCCGATCTTCGCAGCCGAGATGGTCGGCGCGGACCTCGCGGCGCCGACAACACCGGACCTCGTGCGCGCGGTCGAGGACGCGATGGCGGAATACGCCGTCGTCGTCGTGCGCACATCGGGCGTATCCGACGAGGACCATATTCGCTTCAGCCGTGCCTTCGGCCCGCTGGAGCTGCCGCCGACGCTCGGACGCTTCAATCTTTCGCGCCGCCTGCGGGGCGAATTGTTCGATGCCTCCAATCTCGACACCCAGGGCGAGATCATCCCTTACGCGTCGGAAGCACGCCGGCTGGCCAAGGGCGCCGAGCGGTTCCACACCGACAGCTCCTTCAACAAGCTGCCGACCAAATGGTCGCTGCTGCTGGGTCATGTCGTGCCGCCGGAGGGCGGCGACACCCATTTCATCGATACCCGCGCGGTCTACGACGCCCTGCCCCTTGCGACGCGCGAGCGCATCGAGGGGCTGACCGCGATCCACGATTTCTGGCGCGGTCGCGAGCGCACCGGCCTTACCGGCGTGACCGAGCAGCAGCGCGCCGGCATGCCGCCCGTGCGGCATCCGCTGGTGCGGACCATGCCGTATGGCCGCAAGTCGCTGTATATCGGCGGGCACGCCGTCGGCGTGGTCGGCTGGCCCGATGACGAGGCGCTTGCCCTGTTGGACGACCTGTACGACCTGGCGACGCAAGACCGCTTCATCTACGTGCACAAATGGCGCCCGGGCGATCTGGTGATCTGGGACAATCGCTGCACGCTGCATCGCGCCACGCCGCTCCCGAGCGACAGATACAAGCGCGACGTGCGCCGCACGACCATCAACGAATACGGACCGGAAGTGTCGGCGGACGCGGCGGCCTGATGGACCGGCGCACACCGAGCGCATCGCCGGCGGCCGCGCTCGAGCCGCCCTGGCCGGCGAGCCGCGCCGGCTGGTACATGATCCTGGTCGTGGCGCTGGTCCGGCTGTCGGCGCAACTCGACCTCGGCATCCTTTCGCTCCTGGTCGAACCCATCAAGCACGATTTGTCGCTGAGCGACAGCCAGATGGGCCTGCTGCTCGGCTTCGCTTTCGCGCTGGTCTATGCCGTGCTGGGCGTCCCGCTCTCGACCTTCGTCGATACGCGGTCGCGGCGCGCGATCCTGGCCATCGGCGTGGTGTGCTGGAGCGTGGCGACGGCGCTGACCGGGCTGGCGCAGACCTTCTGGCAACTCTTCCTCTGCCGCGTCGGCGTGGGAGCGGCGGAGTCCGTCAACGGGCCCGCCACCTATTCGCTGATCGCGGACTATTTCCCGCGCGAAAAGCTGCCGCGCGCCATCGCGGCGATGATCCTGGGCACCATCGCCGGTACCGGGCTGTCGCTGATCCTGGGATCGGTCGTCATCGCCGCGCTGAGCCACCTGCCGCGGCTGGTGCTGCCCGGCATCGGCGAGGTCCGCCAATGGCAGTTGGTGTTCGTCATCATGGGCCTGCCGGGACTGGTGTTCGCGGTCCTGATGATGACGGTGCCGGAGCCGCCGCGGCGCCAATCCGTGACCGCGCCCGCGAACGGCGTTCCGAACGCCAAGCTGTTCCGCTATCTGTTCGATCATTGGCGCGTGTTCCTGCCGATGTTCCTGGGCCTGATCCTGAGCGCCATCGAGAGTGGCGGCACCGCCGCCTGGCGCCCGGCCTTCTTCCAGCGGACCTATGGCTGGCTGCCGCACCAGGCCGGCCTGGCGACGGGGCTTGCCGGGCTGATCGGATCGCCGATCGGCCTGTGGCTGGGTGCCTGGGCGGCCGAGCGGCTGATGCGCAAGGACGACGCCGCCAATGTGCGGGTGGTGCAGATCTCCTGGATCGTGGCGACACCCTTCATCGTCGCCGGACCCCTGATGCCGACGCCGATGCTCGCGACCGGCTGCGCCCTGCTGGCGGCGATGTTCAGCATGATGGGCGCGCCGACCCAGAACGCCGCGCTGCAGAGCGTGGCGCCGAGCGATCTGCGTGCGCGCATCACCGCGCTCTACCTGCTGACCTATACGGTGGCGGGCCAGGGCATCGGACCAAGCTTCATCGCGGCGACGACCGATTTCGTCCTGCGCGACGAACACGCGCTGCGCCTCGCGCTAGCGGGGACCGCCGCGGTGGTGATGCCGCTTGCGGTGCTTGCGATCAGCTGGGGCATCAGGCCCTATGGACGCGAAGTGGCCCGGCTGAAGGCGTTGGAAGCCGGATCGGACGGGAGATGACCATGGAACAACTCGAAGGAAAATGCGCCTTCGTCACCGGCGGGGCCAGCGGCCTCGGCCTGGGGATCGCGCGCGCGCTTCTCGAAGCCGGAATGAAGGTCGCGATCGCCGACTTCCGCAAGGACCATATCGAACGCGCTTTGGCGCTGTTCGAGTCGATCCAGAAGGGCCGCGACGTCGTCGCCGTCGAACTCGACGTGACCGACCGTGCCGCCTTTTCGCGCGCGGCAGACGAGGCCTTCGCCCATTTCGGCAAGATCCATGTCCTGGTCAACAATGCCGGCGTCGGCATCATCGGCCCGGTCGCGACCGCGACCTACAGCGATTGGGATTTCGGCATCGACGTCAATCTCGGCGGCGTAGTCAACGGCATCTGCACCTTCCTGCCGCGCATGATCGCGCAGGGCGAAGGCGGGCACATCGTCACGACCTCCTCGATTTCGGCGTTGTCGCCGTCGCCGCGCGATTCGGTGATCTACGCCACGACCAAGGCGGCGACGCTCGCCATGAGCGAGTCGATGCGCGACGAACTGGCCGATCACAAGATCGGCGTGTCGGTGCTGATGCCCGGACCGTTCAAGACCAATATCCGCGAGGTCGGCAGCAACCGTCCGGCGCGCTACCAGGCCCAGTCCGGCTATCGCGACGTCGAGGCCAGGCTGGAGACGCGCGAAGACGCCGCCGACTGGCTGGATCCCATCGAAGCGGGGACCATGGTGGTCGATGCCATCCGCGCCGACCGGCTCTATGTCATCACGCACGGAGAGTTCAAAGGCTGGGCGGAATCGAAATTCGAGGACATCCTGGCCGCCTTCCCGGCGCCGCGCGATCCCGAGCGCGCCAAGGCGATGGGCCGCCGGCGCCCGGTGCGGTCGGCATGACGCTGGACCTCTATCACGCCGAACCCGCCTCCAACAGCTTGAAGGTCCTTCTCTGCCTGAAGGAGAAGGGAATCGATTTCGTCAGCCATCTGATGGACATCCAGGCCTTCGAGCAGCACGAGCCGTGGTTCCTGAAAATCAACCCCGAAGGCCAGGTGCCGGCACTGGTGCATGATGGAGCCGTGATCACCGAGTCCACCGTGATCAACGAATATCTCGACCAGGTCTTCCCCGCCCCGTCGCTGCGGCCGGCGAGCGCGATCGAAGCGGCGCGCATGCGCGTCTTCACCAAATTCGTCGATGAGTATTTCCGCCCTGCCCTCAGCCAGATCGGCTGGCAGCTCATGATCCACACCATCACCGACAAGCTGGGCAAGGAGGAATTCGACGCCAAGCTTGCCCGCATCCCGCGCGAGGAGAAGCGCGAGAAATGGCGCATCTCGGCGGCGCAGGGCTATACGCCGGAGCAGATGGCGGCGTGGCGGCGCACCTTGGCGGAAGGCATCGGAAAAATGGAGACCGCGCTGGCGCACGCACCGTGGCTCGCCGGCCCGTACTACTCGCTTGCCGACATCGCCATGTTTGCGATGGCCGCTCATATGCCGGCGCGTTTCGGCGACATCATGAGCGAGGCCGTCTCGCCCCGCGTCATGGACTGGCACGCGCGGATGAAGGCGCGCCCCGCCGTGGCCGCCGCACTCGCCATGCCGACGCCGGTGCGCGGCTGATGCCGTAGCGCCGAGGCGGCCGAGGCACTAACCTGCGGAACGCATAACGCGCCGCGAAGGCGCCAAAGGGGGCGGGATGACCGAGGACATACGCGCAGTTGTGCGCGACGGGACGATGACCCGTTTCCAGATCGTCGCCGTCGCCGTGTGCATGGCGATCAACGCGCTGGACGGTTTCGACGTCCTGTCCATTGCCTTCACCGGCCCGCAGATCGCCAAGGAATGGCTGCTGCCGGCGACGCAACTCGGCCTGCTCTTCAGTTCCGGCCTTGCCGGCATGATGATCGGGTCGCTGGTCCTGTCGCCTTTCGCGGACATCCTGGGCAGGCGCGCCGTCGTGCTCTGCGGGCTCACCATGATCACGGTCGGCATGCTGTTCTCCGGATTGGCGCACGGTCTCACGGAACTGGCGCTGCTGCGCGTCTTCACCGGTCTGGGCCTCGGCGCGCTGTTCTCCAGCATCAACACCATCGTGACGGAATACGCCTCCGACAAGCGCAAGAGCCTGGCGATCTCCATCATGGCGGTCGGCTATCCCATCGGCGCCACCATCGGCGGCGTCATCGCGGTGTTCCTGATCGCCTATCACGGCTGGCGCTCCGTGTTCTTCTTCGGCGCCGCGATCTCCGCGGTTCTCATCCCCGTCGCCTTCGTCACGCTGCCGGAATCGCTCGAATTCCTGCTCGCGCGGCGACCGCGCAACGCGCTGGCCAGGCTCAATCTCCTGCTCCGCCGGATGGGGCATCCGGCGCTGCCCGTCCTGCCGCAGATCGCGACGGTCGAGGCGCAGAGCGTGTTCGCGGTGTTCGACCGCGCCTTCCTGTCGCGCACGGTTCTGATCGTCTCGGCCTATTTCCTCGCCATGCTGCCCTTCTATTTCATGCTGAACTGGACGCCCAAGGTGCTGGTCGATCAGGGCCTGTCGGTCTCGACGGGAATCTCCGGCGCGGTCGTGATGAACGGCGTGGGTGTCTTCGGCGGCCTGCTGTTCGGCGTCATCGCCAACCTGGTCGGGCTGCGGCAGCTTACCTCCCTCTGCATGGTGCTGTTTTTCGCCGCCATCGCCGGCTTCGGCGCGGTGGGCACCAACTTGGCCCTGCTGCTGCTGCTGGCCGCGGCGGTCGGCTACTTCATGATTGCCATGATCAGCGGCCTCTATGCCACCATCGGCGCGATGTATCCGGTGCGCGTGCGCAACACGGGCACCGGCCTGGTGCTCGGCTTCGGCCGGCTGGGCGCGGTGATCGGGCCCTATCTCGGCGGCATGATGATCGCCGCCGGATGGTCGCGGCCGGCCTATTGCGCGATCCTGGCGGCGCCGCTGCTGATCGCGGCTCTCATCATTCTCAAGGTACCTCTGCTTGGCGACGCGCCGCGGCGCGCCGGATAGGCCGGCGCTTTCGGACGGAACGCATTTGCGGGGATATGGGTGATCTGGTGCCTGGACCGACTCGGTTCAAGGGCGCCCCCGAAATAATCTTTGTACGGAGTTGTCGAACGGCGGCTTCACGCGAAGCCGCGGACGGGGCGGAGATTTCGCGATCGCGGCGCCGATAAGTCGCTCGCCGCAGCGCCGCGCACGATATTTTGTTGCGACGAATTATTCTGCGTGGCCTCAATCCCCTACGTGTCATGGCCCGCGCGTGGCAGCGACGGCGACGGCGGGCCATGACATCGGTGGGACTAATACGCGATCGTGAAGCGCTTCTGGATGTGCTTGCCCTGCTCCAGCTCGTCCACCAGGGCGATGGCGTAGTCGTCATAGGAGATGCGGCTCTTGCCGTCGGCGTCGCTGACCAGCTGGTCGCCGCCCAGGCGGAATTTGCCGGTGCGCTCGCCCGGACCGATCTCGGCCGCCGGCGAGAAGAAGCTCCAATCGAGCCCGGTTTCCTCGCGCAACCGCTTCAGGTTCTCTGCCGCCTCGTCCAGGATTTTGCGGACCGGCTCGGGCAGGGTCAGCGTGTCCTTCAGCATCTTGCCGGGCGCGACTTCGAGCGAGCCGGCGCCCCCGACCATGATGTAGCGCTTCACGCCCGACGCCTTCACCGCCGCGATGATGGCAGGCGACAGGCCCGGCGCGAAGGGCGCGGAACTGACGACCGCGTCGTGGCCCTTCAGCAGCGCCGCCGTGGCATCGACGTCCGCGGCATCGCCCGTCTTGACGGCGATGTTCGCCCCCGTCGGCGCCTTGTCCGTGTTGCGGGCGATGACGGTGACGGAATGGCCGCGCGAGAGGAGTTCGCTCACGATCTTGGTTCCGATATTCCCGGTGGCTCCGATGACGGCGACTTTCATGGATATCTCCTTGTGGTGGGTTTGATCAGGGTTTGGCTCAGTTCCAGCTCTTGCTCACGCGCTCCACCATTTCGCCATAAGGCTTGAGGCCGCGCCAGATCGTGAAGGCCGCCAGCGGACCCAGGACGACGGCCGCGGTCGCCATGGCATAGCGCAGGTCGGCCTCCGAGCCAAAGACATGATCGGTCAGCGTGGCGATCAGCGTCGGGCCAAGCCCGTAGCCCAGCACGTTGATGATGAAGATGGCGAGCGCGCTGAACTGGCCGCGCATCTCGTTGGGTGTCACCACCTGGATGGCGGCGTTCTGCGGACCCAGCAGCCAGGCCGCGATGAAGCCGTTCACGGCGTTGACCGTCACGGCCAGCTCGGGCGTCGGCATGAGGGGATAGAGAATCTGCCCCGGCACGAGCAGGCAGATGCCCCACAGCACGACCCGCAGATTGGCGTCGTGCTTGCCCTGCCGGGCCCAGCGTTCGGCCAGCCAGCTCCCGAACATCGCGCCCGGCGGCCACACGATCAGGATGACGAAGCCGGTGATGAGGCCCACTTCCCCCATCGACCAGCCATAGGTGCGCCCGTAAAAGGCCGGGCCCCAGGACAGCGTGCCGATGGAGAGCGTGGTGCTGAAGGCCAGGCCCAGCAGCATCGTTCCGTAGACGGAGCGATGGTCGTAGATGTATTTCAAGACGGTCTTCAGCGGGACGGATTCGGGACGACCCTGCCTGCCGACACCCATCGCACGGCCGCGGCGGACCGGTTCGGGAAAGGTCCACAACAGGGCCGAGACGACAAGGCCGGGAAGCCCGACCAGCAGGAACGTCAACTGCCAGCCCTTCAGGGTGCCGACGACCGGAAGCACGGTGGGCGGCATGTTCAGCAGGACATGGACGATCGCGCCGCCGATGATGAGCGACAGGCCGGTGCCCGCCATGAAGCCGAAACTCATCACCGCGATGGCGCGCGGCAGCTTCTCCGGCGGAAACAGGTCCGACAGCATCGAATAGGTCGCAGGTCCTCCGCAGGATTCGCCGACGCCGGTGCCGACGCGCGCCGCGAAGAACTGCCAGAAGGTGTGAGCGAAGCCGCAGAAGGCCGTCGCCAGGCTCCACAGCCCGATGCCGACGCCGACGATGGTGCGGCGGACGCCGACGTCCGCATAGCGCGCCACCGGCAGCCCGAGGAAGACGTAGAACATGACGAAGGCGAAGCCCATCAGCAGGCTCATCTGGAAATCGGTCAGCTGCAGATCGGCTTTGATGCTGGGCACCAGCAGCGTGATGATGCCGCGATCCAGGAAGTTGATCATCAGCGTCAGCGAGAAGACGAACACCGCGTACCAGGCGACCCTGGGGCTCGGCCATGGCAGCGTTGACGGCTTGGCTTGCGGCGCGATCTGCAGCGCGGCCTCGGCGATCGGCTCCAGCGTCATCGTCTCGTCCCTGCCCTGATTGTTGTTTGGAAATTTGCGCATCTTGGATTTGCGCGCCGTCCGCCTACTCCACTTTGCGGGAACAAGGAGGCGCGCAACGGGGAAGGCCCTCGATCTATCGGAGAATCCCTCTCGTCCGGCGCGACGGAATCGGTACACTGCGCAACGTCATCGGGACATTCAGATTCCGAGGAAGCGCAGGAAGGGAACGCAGCCATGGTCAACGTCGCAAACGCGGAGCTCATCGAAGGTCCTCAAGAGGTGTCCGACGCGCCGCCGCAGATGGAAGGCGATTTCTCGCGGCGCAAGCTCAAGATCGTGGCCGGCATCATCGTCGGTCAGAGCTTCGGCACTTCCGTCCTTCCCTATAGCGCGCTGATGCTGATGCTCACGCCGCTGACGCATCAGTTCGGCTGGACGGCGGCGCAATTCTCCTGGGCGGTGACGTTCCTGTTCGTGGCGGGCGCCATCAGCCTGTGGCCGATCGGGCGCATCGCCGACAAGTTCGGCATTCGGCCGGTGCTGCTCGGCGGCACGCTGATGGTCGGCCTGATCACGCTGGGCATGGCGTTCCAGACCGCGAGCCTGTGGCAGTTCTACGCCTATTACGCCCTTCTGGGCATCTTCGGCTCGACCGGCGTGACCTATACGAAAGTGGTCGCCGCGCTGTTCACGCAGCACCGCGGCAAGGCGATGGCGATCCTGACGGCCGAGACCACGCTGGCGCGCGCCGGCGTGCCGCTGGCGGTGAACTGGCTGCTGCTGAACGAGGGCTGGCACACCATGTATCTGGCATTCGGCATCGTGATCCTGGCCTGCGTGCCGGTGCTGTTCTTCACCCTCGAAGAGCCGGGCGAGTACGGCACGGCCGGCAAATTCTCCTGGCGCCGGAACAAGTCGGCGACGCAGGACGCGGCGCCGCCGACGCCGAAACCCAATCTGCCCGGCATGACGATCCAACAGGCGCTGCGCGATCCGGTATTCTGGCTATCGACCCTGGCGGCGTTCATCGGCCTGTTCGTCTTCAACGGCATGTTTCCGCACATCGTGCCGGCGCTGGTCGGCAAGGGATTTTCTCAGACAACCGTTGTCGAGTTGCAATCGAGCTCGATCCTCGTCGCGCTCGCCGGCGCGCTGATCGGCGGCTGGGCGGTGGACCGCTTCCAGACCCCGAAGATCGCGGCGCCGATCTCGTTCATCGCGTCGGCCGGCGCGATCCTGACGCTGCTGGTGTCGCCCTCCTTCGGCGGCGTGCCGCTTTTGGCCGCGATCCTGATCCTGGGGTCGCTGTCGTTCAGTGCGCTGTTCCCGATGGGCAACTATTTCGCAACGCGGTTCTTCGGGCTCGGTTCGCTCACGGAGATCGTTTCGGTTCAGTTCATGGTGACCAACATTTTCGCCGGCCTAAGCGCACCGCTGTTCGGATGGATCTTCGACAAGACCCATTCCTACAACATCGTGTTCATCATCACGGCGGGATTGAACCTTTTCGTGGCCGTGATCTGGCTGGTGATGCCGAAATACCGCTTCGCCGCGAACATCGGACAGGCGGCGGCGCCGAAGCTTTCAAG
>DASWOE010000147.1:0-5052 GCA_036398875.1 Rhizomicrobium sp. | reverse complement strand
GCATCCCGAGCGCCTGCCGGACAACATCTACGGCTCGGAAAACCTGGAATGGGAGACCTATTCCACGCCGTCGCGCGACTCGCGCATCAAGGCGGCCTTCGCGCAATTCTATCGCGACATGGGGGAGATGATCGATCTGTGGGTCAAGCGCGACCCGCGCATCGTCTATGACGGCAACTTCCTGAAGGAGGATCTCGCCCGCGCCTATGCGCAGGAGAGCCAGGCTTGCACCATCACCTATCTCAGCTCCGCCAAGCGGCCCGTGCCGATGACGTTCGACGATATGATGCACCGGCTGTTCGAATTGTCCTTCGATCCGTATCACTGCGTCGAGCTGCGCTGGGGCGCCGAGGGCGACGAGCGCCAATCCTGCACCGACGGCAAGGCCAAGCAGCGCTGGTACGAGGCCGAGCAGCGGCTGCGCAACCAGCCGGACCGAACCTACGACCTGCGGATGGGCTTCAACATCGCCGAGCTGAACGAGAAGGTGAAAGGCAGCGGAATCGACAAGCCGCCGCCGGTCGATATCAAGGCGCTGATCGACACCATCCCCGAACGCACGCCGCTGGCGGCCATGGTCCCGGTTGGGCGATAGGCGCGCGATTCATCCCTTCACCAGTTCCACCCGCCGGTTCTTGGCGCGGCCGTCGGGGGTGTTGTTGTCGGCGATGGGCTTGTCCGGTCCAAAGCCGGTCGATGTCAGCCGCTTGCCGTCGATCCCGCTCTTGACGATGGCCGCCACCACGGACGCCGCGCATTCCTGGCTGAGCTTCAGATTGTAGTCATGCGTGCCGACATTGTCGGTGTGGCCCTGCAGCGAGACGTTCAGCGCCGGGTTTTTCTTCAGAAGAGTCGCGATCTGCGCGATCACCGCAGCCGCGTCGGGCTTCAGCGTCGCCTTGTTGAAATCGAAATTGATGTAGAGCGCCAGATGTCCCGCCTGGTCCAGCGCCGCCTTCATGCTGTCCGCCGGCGGCTGTGTCGCCGGCCTGGGCGGCGCTTCCTCGACCACGTTGATGCGGATTTCGTCGAACAGATTGTAGACGCCGATCCAGATCGTCTGGCCCTTGTCCTCCAGCCGCGCCGTCGTCGTGTTGTCGTCGGTGAACAGGATCTGCGCGTTCAGCGCCTTCAACGCGGTGCGGTAATTCGCCTGAATCGCCACGCTGCTCTCGGTGTCGGCGCCCGGCCTGATCGTATAGGTCAGCTTGTAGGTCGCGCCCGTGACCGTGACCATCCTGGGATCCTTGCCGACATCGGTCCGGTAGACGAATTTGTCGTTCGGGCTCTTCTCCGGCTTGCCCGCGACATAGTTCGGCATGTGCCCGATCAGCCGGTAATCCGCGCCCGAAGGCGGCAGCAGCGACTGCACCGGCGCGCTCTTGGTCAACACATAGACGTGCACGTCGGCGAACAGGCTGTAGACGCTGATCCAGGTCTCGCCGCCGCCCTTGACGATCTTGGCGACCGTGTTGTTGTTGTCCGCGAACACGATCTGCGCGCCCAGCGGCGCCAGCAGCGCGCGATAGGCCGTCTCGATCTTCAAATCCTCGGTGTCGGGCGTGCCCGGCTTCAGCGAATAGGCCTGGTCGCAGGTCTTGCCCGCCACCGTCACCGGCGCGGTTTCGCCGTTGGTCGTCACATTGAAGTCGTGCTTGTCGAACGGCGTGATGACCGCGTCGCGCGTCGCCTGCAGGATCGGCAGGTGTCCCAGCGGGGCGCAATCGCCGCCTGCCCGGGCCGCCCCGATCGTCATCGTCATCGCGGCGCCCGCACACGCCACGCTCAAGCCAAGACGCATCTGAAAAATCCCCCAAAAACAGCTGTCGATGAAATTGCGCCCTCAATAGGCGCGGCTGATCAGAACCTCTTCCACGCCCGGCTTGCCGGTGAAGATGCATGCGCCCAACGTGGCCGGCTGGTCCAGCGGCGCGTTGCGCAGCGTGAGCTTCAGCGTCTTCAGCTTGGTGCCGATCGCGTCCAGCTCCTCAGCCGTCGGCCGGCACCAGGGCGCCCGCACCCAGCCCTTGAACTCGCCGCTGTCCTCATCGTCCGCCGCGGCGCCGAAATGTTCGGCCAGCTCGTCCCAGGTCTTCACGTCGGACCTGATATTGGCATCCAGTCGCGCCTTCGCGTCCTTGAACAGGCCCGCCTGGATCTCCGCCAGCAGGACCGGCACCATCGCCACGAATTCGTCGCGCGGCAGCGCCTGGCTCCTGATCTTGTCGCGGTCGCGCAGGGTATCGCGCCGCATGAAGGTGACGGTTCCGCTCGCGGCATCGCGCGCGCCCAGTTCGACGATGACCGGCGCGCCGCGGCGCACCCAGTTCCAGCGCTTGTCGGCCGACTTGATCGCGCGCTTGTCGATCAGCACGCGCAGCCGCTCATCGAAGGCGCGCTCGGATTTGAGCGCCGCCGCGAGGCTTTCGGCGAATTCCAGCACCCCCGCGTCCTCCGGCTTGTCGCGCAGCATCGGCACGATGACGACCTGGCGCGGCGCCACCGCCGGCGGCAGGCGCAAGCCGTCGTCGTCGCCATGGGTCATGATCAGGCCGCCGACCATGCGGGTCGATAGTCCCCAGCTCGTGGTGTTGCAGTAGGACAGTTCGCCGGCGTCATTCTGGAAGCGGATGTTCTGCGCCTGCGCGAAATGCGTGCCCAGGAAGTGCGACGTGCCGGCCTGCAGCGCCTTGCCGTCCTGCATCATCGCCTCGATGGAAAAGGTCGCGACGGCGCCGGGGAAGCGCTCGTTCTCCGGCTTCTCGCCCGCGATCACGGGGATCGCCAGCGTATCCTCGGAAAAGCGGCGATAGACCTCCAGCATGCGCATCGTCTCCTCGATCGCCTCGGCCTCGCTCGCATGCGCGGTATGGCCTTCCTGCCAGAGGAACTCGGTTGTGCGCAGGAACAGCCGCGGCCGCAGCTCCCAGCGCACCACATTGGCCCACTGGTTCAGCAGCAGCGGCAGGTCGCGATGGCTCTTGATCCAGCGCGAGAAGGCGTCGCCGATGATCGTCTCGGAGGTGGGCCGCACGATATACGGCTCTTCCAGCTTGGCCTCCGGATCGGGCACCAGCTTGCCGTCGATGTTCTTCAGCCGGTGATGGGTAACGACCGCCATCTCCTTGGCGAAGCCCTCGACGTGCTCGGCCTCCTTGGCGATGAAGGAGAGCGGAATGAATAGCGGGAAATAGGCGTTTTCGTGCCCGGTCTCCTTGATGCGGCGGTCGAGGTCGCGCTGCATCTCCTCCCACACGCCATAGCCCCAGGGCTTGATCACCATCGCGCCGCGCACCGGCGACGGCTCCGCCATGTCGGCCTCGCGCACGACGGCCTGGTACCACTGGGCGAAGGTCGATCGGTTGTCGGTCGTCCGGGACACGCTGATGGCGCGCTGGGCCATGAATTTCTCGCGAATTGCTCTGTCAACCGGAGTTTCGTAAGAAGGATCGGGGCGATTTGCAACCAAAGTCCGGGCACCTGGCCGATATGGCGAAATATTCCCTGTCTGAAAGCGCCGTCCTGGAATCGTCGGCGGCGCGCGTTGCATCGCATGGCGCCCGCCCCGGCCGCCCCTTCGCCGCCTTCGAGTGGATGATCGCGTTGCGCTATCTGCGCGCCCGGCGCAGCGAGAGCTTCATCTCCGTCATCTCCGGCTTCTCCCTCGTCGGCATCGCGCTCGGCGTCGCCACGCTCATCATCGTGATGTCGGTGATGAACGGCTTCCGCCATGAATTGCTCGCGCGCATCCTGGGGCTGCAGGGCCATGTCGTCGTCCAGGGCTATGGCGGAAACCTACCCGCGTTCGACGCCGTCGCGAGCCGCGTCCGGGCGGTGCCGGGCGTCACCCGCGCCGCGCCCATCGTCGATGGCCAGGCCCTCGCTTCGGGCGGCGGCAATTCGCCCGGCGTCGTCATACGCGGCATGCGCGCCGGCGACTTGAAGCAGCTCACCACCGTGTCGAACACGCTCACGCCGGATGCGCTGGCGATGTACGCCCAGGGCGACAGCGTCATCATCGGGTCGCGGCTGGCCTCCCGGCTCGGCATCCAGCCGGGCGGGGAGATCACGCTGATCGCGCCGCGCGGCAACGTCACGCCCTTCGGCACCACGCCCAGGATCAAGACCTACACCGTCGCCGGAACCTTCAATATCGGGTTCACGGAATACGACTCGACCTTCGTCTTCATGCCGCTGGGCGAGGCCCAGCTTTATTTCAACATGGGCGACACGGCGAGCGGGATCGAGGTCATGGTCGCCGATCCGGACAATGTCGGCGCGATGCTCAAGCCGATCTCCGATGCCGCCGGTCCGTCCGCGCGCGTGCTGAGCTGGCAGGCGATCAGCTCCAGCCTGTTCCAGGCCCTGGAGATCGAGCGCAACGTCATGTTCCTGATCCTGACGCTCATCATCCTCGTCGCGGCGCTCAACATCGTTTCCGGCCTCATCATGCTGGTCAAGGACAAGTCCGGCGATATCGCCATCTTGCGCACCATGGGCGCCACGCGCGGCGCGGTGATGCGCGTCTTCGTGATTGCGGGAGCCAGCATCGGCGTGGCCGGCACCGCGATCGGATTCCTGCTCGGCGTGGTGTTCTGCGCCAATATCGAATCCATCCGCCTGTTCCTGTCCTCGCTCGTCGGCACCACGCTGTTCGATCCGGCGATCTATTTTCTCTCCCGCATGCCGGCGGAGATGGACCCGGTCGAGGTCACCTATGTCGTGGTCATGTCGCTGACGCTCACGCTGCTCGCGACGCTCTATCCGTCCTGGCGCGCCGCGCGGCTCGATCCGGTGGAGGCGCTGCGCTATGAGTGAAGCGCTCCGCCTCGCCAATGTGACGCGCACCTACAGCCAGGGCGCGGGCACGCTGGAGGTCTTCCGCGGCATCGACCTGACGCTGCGCCCGGGCGAGCTGGTCGCCCTCGTAGGCCCGTCGGGTTCGGGCAAGTCCTCGCTCCTGCACATGGCTGGCCTGCTGGAGGCGCCCACGAGCGGCGAGGTCTACATCCGCGGCGTCGCGGCCTCGACGCTGCCCGACGTCGAACGCAC
>DASWOE010000146.1:0-9682 GCA_036398875.1 Rhizomicrobium sp. | reverse complement strand
GGTGAAGATGCCCCATCCGGTGTTCGCGGGAGACACGCTCCACGCGGCCAGCGAAGTTCTCGAATTGAAGGAAGAGGGAGGCCGCCCGGGCGCCGGCTTCATGCGCTACCGCTTCGTCGGGACAAACCAGGAGAAGAAGATCGTCGTCGAAGGCGAGCGGCTTCTGCTGCTCAAGAAGAAATCACATTTCAACCGGGAGACACGCGCGTGAGCGTTGCGCTTGAAGGCATTACGGTACTTGATCTCACCCAAGGCGTATCGGGCCCGTTCGCGACGCGCCTGCTCAGCCAGATGGGGGCGCGCGTCGTCAAGGTCGAGCGGCCGGGCGGCGGCGACATCGTGCGATTCTGGGACGACATCGTGCTCGGCATGTGCTCGGGCCATGCCTGGGTCAATCCGGGCAAGGAAAGCCTTGCGCTCGATCTGGGCACCGCGGACGGCAGGGATATCCTTCTGTCCCTGGTCGAGAAGTCCGACATCGTGATCGAGAATTTCGTTCCCGGCACGCTCGAGAAATGGGGCCTGACCTACGATATATTCCGCGCCCGCAACCCCAAGGTGATCTTCTGCCGCATTTCCGGCTTCGGGCAGGAGGGACCTTATAGAGACCGCGCCGCGCTCGACCTGATCGTGCAGGGCGAGGCGGGCCTCATTTCGACCAACGGAACCGAAGACCATCCCGCAAAGCTGTCGCTTTCGGTCTGCGACATATCGGGCTCGATGTACGCGACGATCGCGATCCTCGAAGCGCTCTACCATCGCGAACGGACGGGCAAGGGCCAGCGGATCGAGATCGCGCTGCTGGACGCGGTGCTGACCTGGACCGGCTATTTCCCCTACATGTACTGGTACAAGGGCGAGCTTCCGAAGCGCGTCGGGCTGCACCATCACACCATGACGCCTTACGGACCTTACGTCGCGAGTGACGGCCTTGCCGTCATCCTGGCGGCCGGTTCGGGGCATCGCGCGATGTGGGAGCGCTTCTGCAACGCCATCGAGCGGCCGGACATCGTCGATCATCCCGATTTCGCCTCGAACGCCCTGCGCATGGCGCACCGCTCGGAGGTCGACGCGGTCGTGTCGGCGGCCATCGCGCGGCACGATCGCGAATACTGGCTGGCGCGCTTCCACGAATTCGGCATTCCCGCCGGCGCGCTGAACGATCTGGCGCAGGCGCTCAACCATCCCCGCGTGACGTCCCGCGGCTTCGTCAAGGACGTGCCGAGCGCGGTCGGCCCCGTCAAGGTGTTCGACTTTCCGCCGCAATTCTCGGAGATCGAGTCCGTCAACAAGCTCGGACCGCCGGCGCTCGGCGAGCACACCGCGCGCATCCTGAGGGAACTGGATATCTCGGAAAGCCGCATCGGGGATCTCGAACGGCGCGGCGTCGTCGAATGCGCGCCGGGTGGATGAGATGGCGTCGCCCTCCGGAGAACACGCGACCCAGAAGCTGGCGGACTTCGCGGTCGGGGTCACCTATGAGTCCTTGCCGGCGCGCCTGACGACACAGCTTCGCGCCAGTGTCCTGGACTTCGTCGCGGTGTCGGCCTATGCGGCCGTCGCGACCGACGGAAGCGCCCAGTTGCGCCGCGCGGTGCGGCAGCTCAATCCGGATGGCGGCGAGATCACCGCGATCGGCGAAATCGGCGGTTACGCGCCGCAATACGCGGCGCTGCTGAACGGCACCTACGCGCACACGCTGGATTTCGACGACACGAACCAGCTTGGCCTGATCCATCCCGGCGCGGTCGTCATTCCGGCGGCATTGGCCGCTGCCGAGCACACCGATGCCGGTGGGCGCGCGTTTCTGACGGCGCTTGCGGCCGGCTATGAGGTCGCGTGCCGGGTCGGCGCCGGATTGGGCAAGACCCTTTACGACCGCGGCTTTCATCCCACGCCCATCGCGGGCATTTTCGGCGCCGCGGCCGCGGCCGCGCGTCTGTTGGGGGTCGATGGCGCCACGCTCGCCAGCGCCTTCGGATTTTGCGCGAGCAAGGCGGCCGGATCGATGCAGTTCCTCGAATCGGGAGCGCTGAACAAGCGTCTCCATGCGGGCTTCGCCGCGCATGACGCGTGGCTGGCGCTGGCGCTGGCAAGGGTTGGGCTGCGCGGGTCGTCGGGAGCGATCGAGGGCGCGAACGGTCTTCTTGCGGGCTACAGCAACGCGCCGTCCGCGGCGCTTGTCACGGCCGAGCTGAACGAACGCTGGCTGGCGGCCGAGACGGCGATCAAGCCCTATCCCTCCTGCCGGTTCACGCATGCGGCGATCGACGCGGTGCTGGCGCTGCGCGAGCTCGACGCGGATCATGCGCGCTCCCCGGTGCATTTGCGGATCCGCCTGTCGCCCGGCGCGCTGCGCATCGTCGGCGAGCGATCCGAGCGGAAATTGCGGCCCAGGGGCGTGGTGGACGCGCAGTTCAGCGTCTTCTTCCAGGCCGCCGTCGCCTGGCTCGAAGGCAATGCCGACTGGCACAGCTATCGCCGCATCGGCGACGCCGCGGTCGAGGCGATGGCGGCGAACGTGACCGTCGAGCCCGATTCCGGTCTGGCGCTGAACGCGGCGGAGGTGCGGATCGAGGGCACGGATCGCGTCGAGCGGATCGACTTTCCCCTGGGCGAGCCCGAACATCCCCTGGATTGGCGTCATGTCGAGGCCAAATTCGCCTCGCTGGTCGGGAACGTGTTCGAAGGCCCGGTGGCGGCCGAGATCGCGCGGGCCACTGCGGCGCTGGAATCGGTTTCGTCCATGCGGGCTTTTGCGCGCCGCTTGAGGAGCGTGCGGTGACGGCGGCGCGGACGAAGCGGATGCCGCTGCGCTGCCAACTGGTCACGCCGGGGGCTTCGGTCAAGATGATCGAGAAGGCGGCGGCGCTGCGGTGCGACGGACTGGTGCTCGACCTGGAGGATTCGGTCACGCCTGCGATGAAACCGGCGGCCCGCGATGTCGTGCGCCAGGCGTTGCAGGGAACCGATTTCGGCGAGACCGAGGTCGCGGTGCGCGTCAACGCGGTGGGCACGGCCTGGTTCGGCGAGGATGTCGCGGCGTTGCAGGATGCCGATATCGACGCCCTCGTTCTGTCGAAGGCGGAGACCGCGCGCGACGTTCATGTCGCCGATTATTTCCTCGAACGGATGGAGTGCAGGAGCGGCCAGGGGATAGCGCTCTACCTTCTGATCGAAAGCGGCGCTGGCTTGGAGCGCATTTCGGACCTCATCGGGGTTTCGCCGCGCTGTGCCGGCGTCATCTTCGGCGCGGCCGATTTCGCGGCGAGCACGGGCGTTGCCTTCAACGCGCGCGGTCTCGCCTATGCGCGGTCCAGGCTGTCGGCCGCCGCCGCCGCGGCGGGCATCCAGGCGCTGGATCAGGTTCATCCCAAGATCGACGATGACGCCGGCCTGGAGGTGGAGGTCCGTCACGCGCGCGAGATCGGCTACACCGGCAAATGGGCCATTCATCCGCGCCAGGTCGAAATCATCACCAAAGTCTTTTCGCCCACGCCGGAGGAGATCGAGGAGGCGCATCGCATATTGCGCCTGAACGATGCGATGCTCGGCGCGGGCCGGGGAGCGGTCGCCGAGGACGGGATGCTGGTCGATGAAGCCGTCATCAAGATCATGCGGCGCAGGCTGGCAGCCGTCGCGGGGCCGGCAAAAGGAGAATTGCCATGAGCAGGATTGTGCTGGGCATCGGGACGTCCCACAGCCCGCTGCTGATGCTTTCGCCGCAGATGTGGCAGGTGCGCGCCCAGGACGACCTGCGCAACCGCAAGCTCACGCTGTCGGATGGCCGCGTGCTCGCCTACGACGCGCTTCTCGCCGAGACCGGCGGCGTTCACGCGGGCGACGCGACGATCGGGACGTTTCGCACCCAGTTGGATGGCGCCAATCGCGCCTTGGACCGGCTTGCCGACGAACTGGAACGCGCCAGGCCCGATGTCGTCGTCATCATCGGCGACGATCAGGACGAATTGTTCCGGCTCACGCATATGCCGGCGATCGCCGTGTATTACGGCGCCGAGCTGACGATGCTGGCGAAGGGCGCGCAGGCCGCGGAGATTCCCGAATGGCGGCGCCGGGCGCTGGTCGGCTACAAGATGGATGCCGCGCATGCGTTCCCCGGCTGCCCGGAGGTGGCGCTCGCCCTCATCGAGGGGCTGATGGCGCGCGACGTGGACGTGGCGGCCGCGTCGCATGTCGAGGATGCCGGCAAGGCCGGCTTCGGCCATGCCTACGGCTTTGTGGTGTCGCGGCTGTTCCGGGGACGGAGCATCCCGATCGTGCCGGTGCTGCTCAACACCTATTTTCCGCCGAACGTTCCCTCGCCGTCGCGCTGCTATGCGATCGGCCAGGCGATCGGCCAGACCTTGAAGCAGATGCCGAAGGATCTGCGCATCGCGGTCGTTGCCTCCGGCGGCCTCAGCCATTTCGTCACCGACGCGGTGCTGGACCGCCGGGTCCTGACGGCGCTCGCCGAAGGCGACGCGGCGACGCTCCGCGCCCTGCCGGCCGCCGCGCTCCGATCGGGCTCGTCCGAGATCCTCAACTGGGTCACGGCCGCCGGCGCCCTGGAGGGCCTGCGCAACGCCTGGATGGAATATCTTCCGGTCTATCGCACACCGGCCGGCACCGGGATCGGGCTGGCGTTCACGGCCTGGCACGGCGACCAAGCCGCGTCCCGCTGACGAATACGAAAACATGCAAGGGAGAACGCAATGATAATCGACTCGCACGCCCATGTGGTCATGCCCGACGACATATTCAAATTCATGGCCGAGCTGGTATCGAGCCGCGCCAACCCGCCGTCGCGCGAACGCTACACGATCACCGACGAGGCGGCGCTGCGCAGCGTCACCCAGGGGCTGGTCAATTCGATGGACGAAGTCGGCACCGACGTCCAGTTCCTATCGCCGCGCCCCTACATGATGATGCACTCGATCAAGCCGGCGAAGGTCGGGCATATGTGGACCCAGGCGATCAACGACGTCATCCATCGGCAATGCCAGATGTTTCCGGACCGCTTTCGCGGCGTCGCGGGCCTGCCGCAATATCGCGACACCAGCCCGGAGAATTGCCGCGACGAGTTGGAGCGCTGCGTGAAGGAACTCGGCTTCGTCGGCTGCCTCATCAATCCCGATCCCTGCGAGGGCGACATCGCGCCGCCGCCCGGCCTGGGGGACCGGTTCTGGTATCCGCTCTATGAGAAGATGGTCGAGCTCGGCGTGCCCGCTTTGATCCATTCGGCGAGCTGCTGCAATCCGCGCGAATCCTACACCCTGAAATTCCTCAACGAGGAAAGCACGGCGATCATCTCGCTCCTGGAATCGGAGGTGTTCACCGATTTTCCCGACCTGAAGATCGTCATCTCGCATGCCGGCGGCGCGATCCCCTATCACATGGGCCGCTTCCGGGCCTGGAACCTGCGCCGCAAGCGGCCGCTGGATTTCGACCAGATGATGCGCCAGCTTTACTTCGACACCTGCAACTATTCCAAGGACGCGCTGGACTTCCAGTTCCGCACTATCGGCACCGACAATTGCCTGTTCGGGACTGAACGCCCCGGCACGGGCAGCGTCCACAATCCGGTCACGGGCAGCACCTTCGACAATCTCAAGCCGGTGATCGAGAGCATCGAATGGCTGAGCGCCGAGGACCGGCGCAAGATCTTCGAGCTCAATGCCAAGAAGGTGTATCAGCGCGCCTTTCCGGCCCGCTGATCGGCTGGAGCGGAACATGCTGGACATCGTCAAGCGGCTCGAAAGCCTGAGCTGCACCGATCTGAGCGATGCGCTCGACAGGCTGGGCATCGCCGGGCAATGCGCCGGCATCATGCCGCTCGACCGTTCGTTCCGGCTGGCGGGCAGGGCCTGGACCTTGCGCTACGGTCCCGTCGGACAGGAACCGGGCACGGTCGGCGACTACATCGACGATCTCGGGCCGGGCGAGATCGTGGTGCTCGACAACCAGGGCCGCCTGGACGCCACGGTCTGGGGCGACCTTCTCACTTCGACGGCGGCGCGGCGCCGGGTGGGCGGCACCGTCATCGACGGCGTCTGCCGGGACGTCGACCGCTCGATCGAGCTCGCCTATCCGATCTTTTCCAGGGGCAATTGGATGCGGACCGGCAAGGATCGCGTGCGGGTCGAGGCGACGGCCGTACCCGTCTCGATCGGCGGAATCCGCATCGAGCCGGGCGATTGGCTGCGCGGCGACGGCGACGGTCTGGTCGCGATTCCGGCCGGCCGGATCGGCGAGGTTCTGGACGTGGCCTTCGAAGTTCATGCCGCGGAGGATCGGATCAGGGCGGCGATCCTCGAGGGCCAGCCCCTGCGCGCGGCGCGGGCGGCACAGGGTTACCATGCGCTGCAAACCCGGCGCGGATAGCGCCCAACTGCCGCCTTAGGGGCGAACATCTTGACCGGACTGGGAAATCATCGTGCACAGGGCTAGGAGTAAGCCGCGCGGCGGACGTTTGGCGGCAAAGCCTGCCCGCGGCCGCGGCGCGAACCCGCCGTTTGCCCTGGAGCAAGATGATTCGCCCTACCATCGGTCCGCACAGATGACCCGGCTCAATGTCACACTGGAGGAGCTTGAAACCTTCCTGATGATCGTGCGTCTGGGCAGCTTCAACCAGGCCGCCGAGGCGCTCGCCGTCAGCCAGCCGACCGTCACGGCGCGCATCAAGAAGATCGAAGCCTCGCTCGGCACGCGCCTGTTCCTGCGCACGACCCGCAAGGTGCTGACGACGCCGGCGGGCTCCAAGCTGCAGGCGGCGAGCGAGCCGCTGATCGCGAAGCTGCGGTCGCTCAAGGTCGAATTGCAGCAGGACGCCAAGCTGACCAAAGGTTCGGTGTCGCTGGCCGTCTCGCCCACCGTGGCGGCGGTGACGCTGCCGCCGATCATCGCCAAGTTCAGCAAGATCTATCCCGATGTCGTCGTGAAGCTCCGGGACGAGCAGCTCGGCCAGGCCCTCTCCGACCTGACCGCCGGCCTGGTCGACTTCGCGATCTGCGGCCAGGAAGACGGCATCCGGGGCTTGGCGTTCGAGCCGCTGTTCGCCATCGAGTATTACCTGATCGTTCCGCGCGACCATGCCTTGGCGAAGATGGATTTCGTCTCTTACGAGGAGCTCGCCAGACATCCGTTGATCACGATGCCGTCGCACGTCTCCATCTGGAGCACGATCGCCGCCGACATCGCCGGCAAGGGCCTCTCCTTCCATCCTTCCTACGAGGCGTTCAGCGCCTTCACGATGCTGGGCATGGTCGAGGCCGGGCTCGGCGTCACGCTGCTGCCCAGCATCGCCTTGTCCTTCATCGACATGAACCGGTTCGTGGCGCTGAAGCTGGCGGGGCCGGACCGCTTCCTGCGCACCATCGGCATCAGCCGGGTGCGCGACCGCGCGCTGTCCCAGGCGGCGGAAGTGTTCTGCACCTTCGCGCGGAACTGGATCCGCGATCAGATCCGCCAGCAGACCAAGATGTACTTCCCGCCGCATTAGCTGCGGCGCTCAGCAGGCGACTTCGCGCCGCTCCGCCGCCGAGCGCTGGATGGCGAGGCATATCCTCAGCGTCTCGCGGCCGAAGAGGCCGTCCTGCTGCGGCGGGACGCCGTCGTGAACCGCGGCGCACAGATCGTCGAGCACCAGCCGGTGGCCGGGCCGCCGCCCGCCGGCAAGCGCGACGTCCCGCACGCCGTCTTCGGCATACAGCGTGACGCCGTCGCGCGACGGCTTCAGATCGCCTTTTTCACAGCTCACGACGAGGATGCCGAAATGCGGCTGATGCAGCGGCTCGTCGCGCGGCGCATGGGCTCCGCCGCCATAGCCATAGCGGACCCGCCGCAGGAGCGCCTCTTCGCCGCCCGAAACTCCCGCCAGCGCGCGCCGCGCGCGGCCTTGATCGGCAACCTTCTCACGCCCGTTCTCGGCCACCCAACTGTGGAATTCGTCGCTGTCGAAATGATCGTAGCCGCTGTAGACGATGCTGGCGCCGAGGCCGCCGCCGAAATCGATCAGGGCCGTGCAGCTTCCCTCGGTGGGCCGGCGCGGGTCGAGCACATGGGTCATGGCGCGGACGCGCTCCGCCGGCCGCCCCGCCAGCAGCGAGGCCACCGCCACCTGATGCGGAATCTGGTTGAACAGGATGCCGCCGCCGCGCGCCGTATCCAGTTCCTCCGGCCGGCGCGGCCGATAGAGGAAATCGGTGAAGTTCCACATCGAGATCATGGACGGCGAGCCGAGATCGCCGCGCCGCACGATCTCGCGGATGTGTCTGACCGCCGGATCGTAGGCGTGCGTATGTCCGACGATCAGCGTCCGCTTCCGTCGGTGCGCTTCCGCGATCATGGCGTCGCAATCGGCCAGCGACAGCGCCATGGGCTTCTCGACGATGACGTGCTTTCCGGCCTGGAGGGCGGCGACCGTGTGCGCGCGGTGGAACTGATGCGGCGTCGCGATATAGACCGCGTCGATGTCGGCGCGGCGAAACAGCTCCGCCGCATCGCCATCGACCGCGATTGCGTGATCCTGCGCGAAGCGGCCGCGAAGCTCGGCGTCGCGGTCGGCGCCGCCCGCCAGGATCACCCCGGGATGGTCCAGGATCGCCGAGATCATGGCGCTGCCGGCCAGGCCCAGTCCGGCGACGCCGATGCGCAACGCGGGGCCTGTCGTCACGAGCCTGACGATGCTCCGGTCATGCTATTCGGCCGGGGCATCGGCGGGGGGCGGGACCACCATCTCATGGCCGTGCTCGCGCAGCAGGTCGTCGAGTTCGCCATGCGGGGAGACCCGGCTGATGGCCCGCACCGCATAGCTGGCGGTTCGGCCGGCTGCGACGGGCTTCTCGCCCTTTGCGATGGCGCGGGCAAGCTGGATCAGCTTGGTGCGCGCCATCGCGGTCGGCGCGTCCGAGGCCACGAGGTGTTCGCGGGCGCG
Organism: Rhizomicrobium sp.; assembly: GCA_036398875.1. Taxonomy (GTDB): domain Bacteria; phylum Pseudomonadota; class Alphaproteobacteria; order Micropepsales; family Micropepsaceae; genus Rhizomicrobium. The sequence continues at coordinate 750 of DASWOE010000146.1, read as the reverse complement.
ATCGACGATGCCCGGACGGCCGCCATCCGCCGAGACGGCGTATTCCTGCAGCGCGCGATCCTGCTCGTTGACGCCCCAGATGCCGGTGAAGTTTCCCTTCTTCTGGAATTCGCGGTCGATCAGGTAGTCGTTCTCCTTGTTCGCCGCAGGCAGGAACGTGTCGATGACATAGCCGTGCGGCAGCGCGAACGTTCCGCGCGCCATGCGGGGCGGAAAGCCGTCGCCGCGCTCGATATCCGCGATCTCCTGCGGCGTGAACGGCCGGTCCAGCCGATAGCGGTAGGCGAAGGCCGTGGTCAGGTAGTCGTCGATCGGCACCCAGCCGCGGCCGGTGAAGATCGGCGTCGTGATCGAGCGCGGCGGAATGGCGCTCCACATCGGCAACATCCATTGGGTGACGCGCCAGTAGAAGCTCGTCTCGTCCTCATAGCGGCGCGCGCCGTAGACGAAGCCGTAATCGGTGTCCCGGATGGTGATCTTCGGCGCGCCGTCCTTGGCGAGCCGGATGAGGTCGGGAACGATCCTGCTCTCCGCCGAGCTGTGCAGGAAGCTGATATGGGAGGTGTCGATCTCGCCTTCGAGGCCCTGCACCCAGTTGGAGCGATGCAGCCAGCGCGAGACATGGACATGGCCGGGCGGCAACGTCATCCATTCCATCTGCGGCAGTTCGGGCGCCTCGCCCTTCGGTCCCATATAGACCCAGACGATGCCGGCCGCCTCGCGGGTCTCGTAGCCGGTCACCGACAGGCG
>DASWOE010000145.1:0-1584 GCA_036398875.1 Rhizomicrobium sp. | reverse complement strand
GGGCGGCGTGATCGCTATCGATTTCGTCACCCGCAAGAGGCGCAACACCACGCCGCGCCCCCTGAAGGCGCTGGAGCAGGGCGATCCGTTGGGCGAATCCGTCGCCGCCTTCGTGCGCGCGGTCCAATACGGCGTGCCGACGCTCGTGCGCCCGCAACAGGCCCGCCAGGCGCTCGCCACCGCCCTGGCCGTCGAGGACGCGGCCGAGCGCGCTTTGCCGGCGGAAACCTATCCCGCCTACGCCGCGGCGCGCTAAATCCACCACAATCGGGTCGCTACCATCCGCTCGGTCCGAGGAGTAGCCGCGCATGGTCCGTTTTTTCGCAATCCTGCTGGCCGTTGCCGGCACGCTCGTTCCGGCCGCAGCCGGCGACGATGCCGGGGCCCGTCAGATCGCCGCGGGACGCCTCGAGGTCATGATGAGCGAGAGCCGCGACCTGCAGACCCGCTTCGCGATTGCACAGGTTCTGCCGGCGCCGGCGCCGCAGCCCGCCCGCGCCCTGGCGTTCGACTCGCTGGTGCTGGCGGTGCTCGACTACAATGTCCTGTCGTTTCAAGCCTGCCAGGCCGGCACGGTCGCGTCCGGGCTCTGCCGCGGCCCTTATCTGCCGCCTTGGCTTTCGGGCAAGGCGGACGATTTCACCGACATGCAGCTGGAGGGCATGATCGCGGACGCGTCCGGCCGGCTGATGCCGTTCTGGGATGCGGTCTGCGCCGGCGCCGGGCATGCGGGCGCGCCGGAACCGGTTTGTCCGATGGAATGAGCCGCGCTACACCACGCCCATGACGAACGGTTTCCGCATCGCGCTCGCCCAGTTCAACCCGGTCATGGGCGACATCCACGGCAATCTGACCAAGGCCCGCAAGGCGCGCGCCCAGGCGGCGGCGCGGGATGCCGACGTCATCCTGTTTCCGGAGCTCTTCATCGTCGGCTATCCGCCGGAGGATCTCGTCCTCAAGCCGGCGCTGCAGTCCGATGCGATGGAGGCGGTGGAAAAGTTCGCCAAGGACACCTCCGACGGCGGCCCCGCGGTGCTGATCGGCAGTCCCTGGGTCGAGCACGACAAGCTCTACAATGCCTGTCTCCTGCTTGACGGCGGCAAGATCGCGGCCAAGACCTTCAAGGTCGATCTGCCGAATTACGGCGTGTTCGACGAGAAGCGCGTCTTCGCGCCCGGTCCGTTGCCCGGTCCGTTCAACATTCGCGGCGTGCGCATCGGCGTTCCCATCTGCGAGGACATCTGGACGCCCGACGTCGTCGAATGCCTGTCCGAGACCGGCGCCGAGATCCTGCTGGTGCCGAACGGTTCGCCCTTCGAGGCCGGCAAGGAAGACGTCCGGCTCAATTTGATCGCCGCGCGGGTCACCGAATCCGGCCTGCCGCTGGTCTATCTGAACCAGGTCGGCGGCCAGGACGAACTGGTGTTCGACGGCGCCTCGCTCGTCTGCAACGCCGACCGGTCCATCGCCTGGGCGCTGCCCTCCTTCGAGGAAAGCCTCGTCGTCACCGAATGGACGCGCGGCCTCAAGGGCTGGATCTGCGCGCCGGGCGACCGCGCCCCGTCACAGGAACGCAGCCAGTCC
>DASWOE010000144.1:0-1542 GCA_036398875.1 Rhizomicrobium sp. | reverse complement strand
GAGCCTCTCGGCGCGGTGACGCGGGCGGAGAGCTGGCGCCACGGCCCGCTCGACCGCGCCGGCTTCGCGCGCATGCGCGACGAGATCGGGGCGGTGCTGACGCCGGTCAAGGCCCGCATGGAAACGGTCGGCGCCTTCGATCCGTCCACGCATCATCTGCTGGGCACCTCGGGCACGGTGACGACGCTGGCCGCCATCGCGCTCGGCCTGGTGCGCTACGAGCGTCAGCGCGTCGATGCCAGCTGGCACCGTTGCGCCGACATCGAAGCCGTCATAGACAGGCTGGTGACCTTGGACCTGAAAGAACGCGCCGCCATCGGCTGCGTCGGCGCCGACCGCGCCGATCTCATCGTGCCCGGCTGCGCCGTCTTCGCCGCCATCGCGATGCTGTGGCCGTGCGGGCGGCTGCGCGTCGCCGACCGCGGCCTGCGCGAAGGCATGCTGCGCGAACTGGCGCGGCTGTCATGACGCGCGGACCCACCGGTTCGGGCCGCGGCTCGGCGCGCACGCGGCTCAGCGACCGCAAGGAGCGCACGGTTTCCTCGACGCGGTGGCTGGAGCGCCAGCTCAACGATCCCTACGTCCATGCCGCGAAGTCCAAGGGCTATCGCAGCCGCGCCGCGTTCAAGATTCTCGAACTCGACGGCCAGTTCCATTTTCTCAAAACGGGCGCGCGCGTGCTCGATCTCGGCGCCGCGCCGGGCGGCTGGAGCCAGGTCGCGGTCCAGCGCGTCGGCCCTGCGGGCCGCGTCGTCGCGATGGACATTCTGGAGATGGAGCCGGTCGAGGGTGCCGCGGTGTTTCAGGCCGACATGCTCGATGCCGCGACGCCGCAGATCCTGATCGACGCGCTGGGCGGCCCGGCCGACGTCGTCCTGACCGACATGGCGGCCCCGACCACCGGCCACCGCGCCACCGATCACCTGCGCACCACCGCGCTGCTCGAAGCCGCGCTCGACATGGCGCAGCAGGTGCTCAAGCCCGGCGGCGTCTTCGTCGGCAAGGCGTTCCAGGGCGGCGCGGCCAACGACGTCCTGCTGCGGCTGAAAAAAGCCTTCACGAGCGTCAAGCACGTCAAGCCCCCGGCCAGCCGCGCGGAATCGGTCGAATTGTATCTCGTCGCGCTTGGATTCCGCGGATCGGCGCCTACCTGAAACCGGGGCGTTCGGAGGGCGAATTTGCGATGCTGCTGTCGATTCTGGTCGTGGCGGCGGCCGTCGCGGCCGGCATTCCCTTGTCGATCTGGCTCACCGCGCCGCTCCGGCGCAACAAGCGGGCGTTCGCGGTCGCCTCGGCGCTGTTCTTCGCCTTCGGCCTCTACAATCCTTCGCAGGAGAAGATCGTCGAGGCCCGCGACGAGACCGATCACGCCAAGCGGCAGAAGGCCGGCGATCCGCCCACGCCCGATGGAACCGCGGACTGACGCCGCCGGCCCGCAAAACAAAAGCCCCGCCGTTGCCGGCGGGGCTTTCGTCAGTTCGACCGCGCGCGGATTTACGGCGCGGCGTTGAGCGAGATGGCGCCGACGCCGGCCGCCACGTT
>DASWOE010000143.1:0-5870 GCA_036398875.1 Rhizomicrobium sp. | reverse complement strand
GAGGTGCGCGCGCGCGGCCATCGCATGCACGGCATCAAGAGCTGGGTCGGCCTGCCCCGTGCGAACGAGGAAGACGCGCCGAGCTTTCAGCATGTGCCCAAGGCGGCGCTCCCGGTGCGCGAGCGAGACGGGACGACGTTGCGCGTCGTGACGGGGCGGGCCTATGGGCTCACGGCGCCGGTGAACGTGCCGATGGAGATTTTCTATGTCGATGCGCAGCTCAAGGCGGCAAGCACGGTGACGCTGCCCGACGACTATGCCGAGCGCGGCGCGATGGTGGTGGGCGGCACGGTGGAGGCCGGCGGCGCCCGCCATGGCGACGGCGCGATGATCGTATTCGAGGCGAACGAGCCGGCACGGATCACCGCGCAAGGCGATGCGCGCGTGATGCTGCTGGGCGGGGCGCCGCTCGATGGCGAGCGCCATGTCTGGTGGAATTTCGTCGCAAGCTCGAAAGAGCGCATCGAGCAGGCCAAGCGCGACTGGACGGACGGCCGCTTCGGCAAGATTCCCGGCGACGACGTCGAATTCATCCCCCTGCCCGCGAACCATTAGGCCGCCCGCATGATCCGCGACTGGAAACAGTACAAGCAGCAGATCGCCGATAGCGTGAAGGAGATCGGCGCCGCAAATCCCGAGCTCGTGAAGGCCTATGCCGCGTTCCATCACGCCAATGCCGCCTCCAAGCATCTCGACGCCAAGACGCGCGAGCTGATCGCGCTGGGCGTGGCGGTGACGCTGCGCTGCGACGGCTGCATCAACGCGCATACCGAGGCGGCCACCCGCGCGGGCGCGAGCAAGGACGAGATCGTCGATGCGCTCGGCGTCGCGGTGATGGTCAATGCCGGCGCGACGATGGTCTATTCGGCGCATGTGATCGACGCCGCCCACGCCTATGCCACCCAGAACGAGGTCAAAGCATGAAGTACCGCCAACTCGGCCGGACCGGCCTGTTCGTTTCCGAAATCTGCCTCGGCACCATGACCTTTTCCGGCGACGCCAAGAAGGCCGGCATCTGGGCCGCGATCGGCGATGTCGGCCAGAAGGACGCGACCGCGCTGGTTTCGAAGAGCCTGGAAGCGGGCGTGAATTTCCTCGACACGGCCGACGTCTATTCGGCGGGCCATTCGGAGCGGCTGACCGGCCAGGCGCTGAAGGACATCGGCGTCAAGCGTTCCGACGTGGTGATCGCGACGAAATGCTATGGCCGGGTCGGGCCGGGGCCGAACGATATCGGCGCCTCCCGCGGCCATATCATGGATTCCGTGGCGCGCAGCCTGGAGCGGCTGCAGACCGACCACATCGACCTCTACCAGATCCACGCGACCGACCCAGTCACGCCGGTGGAGGAGACGATGCGCGCGCTGGACGATCTCACCCGGCAGGGCATGGTGCGCTATGTCGGCTGCTCCAACTGGCAGGCCTGGCGGGTGATGAAGGCGAACGGGCTGGCGGCGCAGCATGGCTGGGCGCGGATGGAGACGATCCAGGCCTATTACTCGATCGCCGGGCGCGACCTGGAGCGCGAGATCGTGCCGATGATGGCGGATCAGAAGGTCGGCCTGATGGTGTGGTCGCCGCTGGCCGGCGGCCTTCTGTCGGGCAAGTTCGGGCCGGGCAGCAACGGACCGGAAGGCGCGCGCCGCGTCGCCTTCGACTTCCCGCCGGTCGAAAAGGACCGCGCCTGGGCCTGTGTCGATGCGATGCGCGAGATCGGCGCGGTGCACGGCGTCTCGGTGGCGCGGGTGGCGCTGGCCTATGTGCTGGCCAAGCCCTTCGTGACGAGCGTGATCATCGGCGCCAAGACGATGGAGCAGCTCGACGACAATCTCGAAGCCGCGAAGCTGGAGCTTTCGGCCGAGGAGATGAAGCGGCTCGACGCGGTCAGCGCGCTGCCGCCGGAATATCCGGGCTGGATGGTGAGCCGCCAGGGCACGGAGCGCGTGCCGCAGCCGAAATAGCACTCGCACCTTGGGAGCAGCCGATGAAGACCGTCGTTCTGATCGTGGGCATTCTGGTCCTGGCGATGGGGCTGCTATGGGCGGGGCAGGGTTACGGCCTGATCCAGTGGCCGCCGCCGCATGCGGGGGAGTTCACCATGGTCGGTCACTCCCGCTGGATCGCCGTCGGCCTCGGCACGGCGGTCGTCGGGCTGCTGCTGATCTGGTTCTCGCGGCGATAGGAAAGAGCATGACGGGGGGCGGCCTTTTCCGGACGGCGCTGTTCGCGTTCGGCATCGCCGCGGTCCTCCTCGGCCTGTGGTGGGTGCTGCAAGGCACCGGCGTCGTGCCGCTGGGCTTCATGGCCAACCACATGCAATGGACCTGGCGCGGCGCGGTGCTGGCGGCGATGGGCGCGGCGCTCGCGTTCTTCGCGCGCCGCCGGTAAGCGCTATTCGCCGAAACCCTCGCCCGGCGCGAACGGCTTCAGGCGGATCAGCCGCGAGTCGAGGACCGCGGCCTGGCGATGCTTCACATGCTCGCGGTAGCCGGAATCGGTGACCATTTCGAGGAAAGCCGCCGCGCTCGGATATTCGGCGATGAAGGCGAGGTCCCATGTCTCGTCGGCCGGCCCGGTGACGACGGCATCGGGCCGACCCACCCAGAGCTGGCGCCCGCCGACGCGCTTGAACACCGCCGCCGAGGTGCGGCCATAGGCGCGATAGGCGTCCAGGCCGCTCAGGCCCTTGCCGTGATCGGGATGGCCTTGCGGATAGGCGGCGACGTCGCGCAGGCGGACCAGGTTGAGCATATGGATCGGTTCGTCGCGCGGCAGCGACTTGAAGCGATCGAACTGTTCGCGAGACGGATCGATCGCGCCGGTCATGACGGGTCTCCCTGGCCGGCGGGGCGCCCCGTGCCGGTGTTCTGCGGCAGCGAATCTGACACGAAATTGTGCTAACGACCATCGGCCATGCGTTCGATGGCGTCGGGTCGAAGGCGGAGAACGCGCATGGACATCAGGCTCAATTTCATCAACCAATCGAACGACCAGAACAATTCGCAGGTCGTCATCTTCCAGAAGAACGTCGCGACCGACGCGTCCGAACCGGCCGTCGCCTGGCAGGTGATCCACAATTGCGGCCAGGGCGACAACCACCCCTTCGTCTACCCGATGCACACCGCCATCGGCGCCAGCGACAGCTACGGCAATTACACGCCGCAACTCGCAGCCGCGCCCGGCCAGATGTTCAAAATGACGCTGACGCAGTCGGGCGATCAGCTGGTCGAGCACGGGGAAGGGAGCGATCCGTCCGAGTATCAGATCCTCAACGCGTTGCGGACCGGTGCGATCAACGCCCACGCCTTCAAGGACGGCAAGCTGTTCGCCCAGGTCACCGCGATCGCGCCGCAGCAAAAGGCGGCGTTCGCGTTCAAGCCGACGATCTGGATCGGCGCCGTCTCCCAGGTCGAGGAAGGCGCGGTGATGAATTCGGCCATCCTGTCCAGCATCAACACGGAAATTTCGCTGCTCGGGATCGCCAGCGCCGACATCGTGATGACCGGCGGCGGACCGGGACCCAGCTCCACGCCGTTCCAGTTCACGCTGCAGAACATCGTCACCGCCTGAAACGCTCTGTGACAGGTTGCATCACCGAACGCGACGGGCCGCCCCGCGTCAGAGGAAGTTGTATTCCGTAAACAGCCGCGACATGTCGCGGCCCCAGACGCCGTAATAGTTCTTCAGCAGCTCCTCGGCGCGGGTGTAGCCGCGCGCCACGAGCTCGCGCAGCGGATTGAGGAAGCCGTCTTCGCTCATCCCGCCGGAGTCGAGCTCGGCGCGGCGGCGCAGGCCGGCCGAGGAGATCTCCAGCATGCGGTGGGCGATGGCATGCACGGTGGTGTTGCGGAACGGCGTCTTGAAGGCCTGTTTCGGCACCGCGTCGCGCATCGCCTGGCGCTCTTCCGCGGTCCAGTCCTTGACCAGGTCCCAGGCGGCATCGAGCGCGACCTGGTCGTAATAAAGGCCGACCCACAGCGCCGGCATGCCGCAGATGCGCCGCCACATGCCGCCGTCGGCGCCGCGCATCTCCAGGAACTTCTTGAGGCGCACTTCGGGGAAGATGGTGGTGAGGTGATCGGCCCAGTCGCTCATCATCGGCTGGACGTCCTTCACCTCGGGGATCTTGTGCGCGAGGAAGTCGCGGAAGCTGCGCCCGGCGACGTCGATATATTTGCCGTCGCGGTAGACGAAGTACATCGGCACATCGAGCGCATAATCGACATAGCGCTCGAACGACATGCCGTCGTCGAACACCCAGGGCAGCATGCCGGACCGCGCGTTGTCCACGTCGGTCCATACCTGGCTGCGGTAGGAGAGAAAGCCGTTGGGCCGGCCCTCGCGGAACGGCGAGTTGGCGAGCAGCGCGGTCGCCACCGGCTGCAGCGCCAGGCCGACCCGGAATTTCCTGATCATGTCGGCTTCGGAGGAGAAATCCAGATTCACCTGCACGGTGCAGGTGCGGAACATCATCTCATGGCCGTAGCCGCCCACCTTGGGCATATAGCGCCGCATGATCTGATAGCGGCCCTTGGGCATCATATGGGTCTGGTCCATCGACCAGGTCGGCGCGAAGCCGAGGCCGATGACGCCGGCGCCGATCTCATTGGCGACCTCGCGCGTCTGTTCCAGATGCAGGTTGGTCTCGGCGCAGGTCTCGTGCACGGTCCTGAGCGGCGCGCCGGAGAGCTCGAACTGCCCGCCCGGCTCCAGGCTGAGCGAGGCCTTGTTCTGGGTCAGGCCGATGATGTTGTCGCCCTCGTTCACCGGCTCCCAGCCGAACCGCTTCATGCCGTCGAGCAATTGGCGGATGCCGGGGCGGGTCCCATAGGCAAGCGGCTTGTGGTCCTTGAGGTCGTAGACGAATTTCTCGTGCTCGGTGCCGATGCGCCATTCCGCTTTCGGTTTGCAGCCCTCCGACAGGTGGCGCACCAGATCGTCGCGCGATTCGATGGGGCCGCCGGCGGATTGTGGAATGGACATGCGCTTCGCTTCCCTTGCACGAAGGTGCAAAGCCCCCGCGTCATTGTGTGAATAGTGAACTGCCCGTTCACGCGTCCGCTATCTAGTCATGTGGGAAGTGTCCGGCAAGACCGCGCGACATCCCCAGCGGGGTGTTCACCGTCCCTGGAATTTCTCTTCGCTCCCGGGCGCCTTCACGCCCTTTTTTGCGCTTTTCGCGAACGGCGAAGGCGGACTTTTGTCGCCGTTCAAAGCGGTCGCCACGACAGCGCATTTCCCGCCGCGCGAACCACTATTTTCGTGTTGACTTAATTAAGTTATTGCCTAATTATAACGCCATGCAGTCGCTGACCGCCCTTGCCGATCCGACTCGCCAACGCATTGTTCAGATGCTGGCCGGCGGGGCGATGTCGTCGGGCGATATCGCCAGCCGGTTCGCGATGAGCGCGCCGGCGGTCTCGCAACACCTGAAGATACTACGCGAGGCGAAGCTGGTGAAGGTGCGCGCGCAAGCGCAGCGGCGCATCTACGAACTGGACGAGGGCGGCATCGGCGAATTGGCGGACTGGGTGAACGGCCTGCGCCGGTTCTGGGCGGACAGGCTCGACGCGCTGGAGAGGGAGTTGCGGACATGAACGGACTGGGCACCTTGGTGCGGGCCGCGTCCGGCGGATACGTCCTGCACTTCGACCGGCGGATCGAACGGCCGGCGGCGAAGGTCTGGGCGGCGCTGACCGAGCCGGCGCGGCTCAAGAACCGGCTGGGCGCGGTGGAGGTGGAGTTGAAGGTCGGCGGCGTGTTCGCCATCCGCTTCCAGGACGGCAAGACGGTGATGACCGGCGTCATCCTGCGCCTGGAGGCGGGGCAATTGCTCGAATATCGCTGGCAGGAGAATGACGGCTTGGCCG
>DASWOE010000142.1:0-15721 GCA_036398875.1 Rhizomicrobium sp. | reverse complement strand
GCCCAGCTTGATCTGCTTCGTCCGCTCGGCGGCGGCGGCCATGAACAGCTCCGGCGAAGCGATGATCTCGAACCCGCCCGAATGATGCTCGCCGATCCAGGCCTCGTCATAGCCGAGCCGGTCGAGATGCTCGATCAATTCGAGATCGCGCTGGATGCACAGCGTGGGATCCTCATCGACCGGATGGAAGGGGGCCAGGAAGATGCCGTTCTTGAGCTTGATGGCCATGATGCGTTCCCCGGATGGTTTTGTTTTCTTATCTCACAGGACGCCGGCCGAGTCGCCGGTGCCGCTACGTCAAAGCGGCGGCGGCACGAAGCCGCCGAGCCGCTCTTCCAGCGCGAAGGCGAAATCGAACAGCCGGTCCTCGCCGTGCCACGGCCCGACCAGCTGCACCCCGACCGGAAGCCCGTCCGGCGTGCGTCCCGCCTGCACCGCGAGCGCGGGGACGTGAAGCGCCGATGCCGGCGCGACCCAGTCGAGCAGATCGCTATAGGGCTTGATCTCGTTATCGACCGTCACGACCCGATCGGAAAAGGAGCCTTCCTGGGTGTGCGGAAAGGGCGGCACCATGTCGATCGGCATGACGACGATGTCGTAGCGGGTGAAGAATTCGGCCAGCTTCTCCTTGAGCCTTTCGCGCACGATCTGGGCCGCGGCGATCTCGCGGAACGGCGCCGAGGCGCGGTAGCGGAAGGCGGCAACGCCCGCCTCGGGCCGGCCGGACGCCATCAGCGCCCGGTCGGCGTCGCGCATCGCGGTGAAGGCGGCGATCATGTCTTCCGGAAAATCGAGCGCCACGATGGGCGTGAGAATGGCGGCATAGGCGTCCATCAGCTCGGCGCCGTCGATGTCGGGCTTGGCGAACTCGACCGCGGCGCCGGCATCGGCGAAGGCCTGGGCGGCGCGCTCCGTCGCCGCGCGCACCTCGCGCGCCAGGGGCCAGCTTTTCTCTTCGTTCCACACCGCGATGCGCGCGCCCTTGACGTCCCGGCGCGTCTGCTCCGGCGAGGCGTGCAGGATGCTCCACAGCAGTTTCAGGTCGCCGACGGTGCGCGCCATCGGGCCGTAGACGCCGAGATCGACGGGGGCATATTGGCCGGGCACCGGCGGGACATGGCCATGGCCGTCGAGCGCGCCCCAGGTGGTCTTGAGCGAGACGATGCCGCAGAAATTCGCCGGATGGCGCAATGAGCCGCCGATGTCGGAGCCGATCTCCAGCGGCGTGACGCCGGTCGCGAGCGCGGCCGCCGCGCCGCCCGACGAGCCGCCGGGCACTTTCGTCACGTCATAGGGATTGTTGGTCGTGCCGTGGACGACGTTGTAGCTCTGCAGATCCGCCAGCATGAAGGGAACGTTGGTCTTGCCCCAGATCACCGCGCCGGCCTTGCGCGCGGCGGCGACGAGCGCGGCATCGGCGCAATCCTTCGCGCGATCCGCGAAGGCGGGATTGCCGGACACCGCCGGCATGTTCTGGACGTCGAACCCGTCCTTGATCGTCATCGGCAGGCCGGCCAGCACGCCCTGCGCTTCACCCTTGGCGCGGGCCTCGTCGATCGCGGCGGCATCCTTCTGCGCCGGCGCGATATCGGTCGCGATCACCGCATTCACCGTCTTGGCGATCGCTTCGTTGCGGGCAAGATGCGCGGCCAGGAGTTCGCGCGCCGAGATTTTCTTCGCCGCGAGGTCGGCGAGCATGGCGCGTGCCGTAGCGTAAGTGTCGATCATCCCTGCCTCCGTTTCCGTGGCCGCGAACATGGCATAACGTGACGGCGATACGCAGGCAAAATTCGGGACGATCAGATGCGCGCCGCCGTGTTCCAGGAAACCTCCAAGCCGCTGGCGATCGAGACCGTCGCCGATCCGGTGTCAGGCCCGCACGACATCGTCCTGAAGGTCCGCACCTGCGGCATCTGCGGCTCGGACCTGCACATGACCGAACCGGGCACGATCATGCCGCTGCCGGCGGGCGCGGTGATGGGGCACGAATTCGCCGGCGAGGTGGTGGAGGTTGGCGGCGCGGTGCGGCATCTGTGGAAGGCGGGCGACCGCGTCGCGGGCTTTCCCGTCATCTGTTGCGGCGAACATACGCCGTGCCTGTCGCTCTCGCTGAGCAGCGCCTGCCCGAAACTGATTCCGGTCGGGCTTGGCCGCAGCCCCGGCGCCTACGCCGAATATGTGCGCATCGGCGCGAGCAGCGGCTACCGCCTGCCCGACGGCGTCTCGTTCCGCGAAGGCGCGATGGTCGAGCCGCTGGCGGTCGGGCTGCATGCCGTGGACATGGCGAAGATGCCGCGCGGCGCCACCGTGCTGGTGATCGGCGCGGGCCCGGTCGGGCTGGCCACCCTGCTGTGGTCCAAATTCCTGGGCGCGCGCCATGTCATCGTCAGCGAGAGGACCGAGGTGCGCCGGGCGATGGCAGCGCGGTTCGGCGCCACCGATGCGATCGACCCGACCCAGCCTCTGACGCCCCAGGTGGAGAAGATCGCCGGCAAGGCGCCCGACATCATCTTCGAATGCGTCGGCGCGCCGGGGCTTTTGATGAATACGATGGCGGAGGCGCCGCGCGGCGGGCGCATCGTCGTCGCCGGCGTGTGCCAGAAGCCCGACACCATCATGCCGCTGATCGGCATCGTGAAGGAGCTCGCGATCCAGTTCGTGCTGGGCTATCGCCCGGCCGATTTCGACTATGTCATCGCGATGATCGCGTCCGACCGGATCGACGCGGCGGCGATGATCACCGACGTCGTCGATCTCGACGGATTGCCGGCCGCCTTCGAAGCGCTGCGCCAGCCGTCGCACCAGTGCAAGGTGATGCTGGAGAATTAGCGGTTTTCCGCGGTTTGCAGCGATATCGGCCTGCAATAGCGGGACGTTCGGTCGCACTTCGCAGTTGCAGCAAACCGTTACAGGCGCGCCCGCGATTTGCCCCTTGCAAGCGATCCGGCAGCGGATTTTTGTGACGGCATGAGATTACGTGACGTTATCGTCACCCAAGGCTTGCTAACGCCGCCGCCCACATCTTAGATGCACGCCTTCATCAAGGGAGGAACGGCGCATGTCCGTCGATGGCAAATGGAATATCGTGATCAATTCGCCCATGGGCGCACAGAAGGCGACGCTCGACCTCAAGGCTGAAGGCGGCGCACTGACCGGCACCCAGGCGGCACAGCAGGGCTCGATGGCGATCGCCAACGGCAAGGCCGACGGCAACGCCATCTCGTGGTCGGTGGCGATCACCTCGCCGATGCCGATGACGCTGGAATTCAGCGGCGCGGTGGACGGCGACAAGGTTGCCGGCAACGTCAAGGCCGGTGCGTTCGGCTCGTTCCCCTGGACGGGCGAGCGCGCGTAAGCGGATTTCGAAACGGGACAAAGGCGGCGCCGGTCGGGCGTCGCCTTTTTCTTTTATGGGCGCAGCGAGGACCGTTCGTGAAACTTCCCATCCATCGCGAAGGCTGGCCGTTCATCGCGGTCTTCGCGCTGATCAATTTCATCCTGTGGCGGCTGTGGCCGCCCGCCGGATTCGTCTTTGTGCCGCTGACCCTGTGGTGCGTCGCCTTCTTCCGCGATCCGGAGCGCGAACCGCCGCCAGGCGAGAACCGGCTGGTCAGCCCGGCCGACGGCCTGCTGCTTCCCGTCGTCGAGGCGGTGCCGCCGGAGGAACTCGGATTGGGGCCGGCGCCGCGGCGGCGGCTCTCGATCTTCATGAATGTGTTCAACGTGCATGTGAACCGCATGCCGGCGGGCGGAACCGTCGTCGCGCTGCACTACCGGCCGGGCGCGTTCTTCAACGCCTCGTTCGACAAGGCGAGCGTGCACAATGAGCGGATGTCGTTGCGCCTGCGGCCGGCGGGATCGAATGATCCGGCCGACGACATCGCCGTGGTGCAGATCGCCGGCCTGGTGGCGCGCCGCATCGTCTGCGAGGTTAAGGAGGGCGACGCGGTCGCGCGCGGCGCCCGCTATGGCATCATCCGCTTCGGCAGCCGGCTCGACGTCTATTTGCCAATGACCGCCAAGATCGTGATACAAGACAATCCTGTGACAGTGGCCGGCGAGACGGTCTTGGCGGAACTGCAAGGTCAGGCATACCCCATTGGCAAATCGTAGCGTTGCGCGGCGGCGGATGGCCGAGAGACTGGAAGAGCTTTCGGTCGGGCGCGTGGTGCCCAGCGTCCTGACCCTGCTGGGACTGAGCAGCGGCATCACCGCCATCAAATTCGCCATCGAGGCGAACTGGCAGGGCGCCGTCGTCGCCATCATCTTCGCGATGCTGTTCGACATGCTGGACGGACGCGCGGCGCGATCGCTCGGCGCCGACACGCCGTTCGGGGTGCAGCTGGACTCGCTCGCCGATCTCGTCAGCTTCGGCGTGGCGCCGGTCGTGGTGATCTATATGTGGGGCCTGGAGCGGATGGGCACCGCAGGGTGGATCGCAGCGCTGATCTTCTGCGCCTGTTCGGCGATAAGGCTGGCGCGCTTCAACGTGCAGAGCGTGCGCGACGAGGGCGCGACGCCGCGCCATCCCTATTTCACCGGCCTGCCGACGCCCGCCGCGGCGGGGCTTTTGCTGCTGCCGCTGCTGCTCAGCTTCCAGGGCGGCGGGACGCTATGGCGCGCGCCGATCGTCAGCGGCATCACCATCGCGCTCGCCGCCAGCCTGATGGTCAGCCGGCTGCCGACGCCGTCGATCAAATATATGCGCCCGGCCCGCGAGTACCGGCTCGTGCTGTGGGGCTTCATCGGTCTTCTGATCGGTTTCATGATCACCTGGCCATGGGTCACGGCCACGGTGTGCATGGCGATCTATCTCGCCTCGATCCCGCTCGGCATCGCGATGCAGGCGCGGCGCGCGCGGGCGCGCGGATAACGCGCCTCACGCCTGCGCCGACAGGATCTCGTCGATCTTCACGCCCTGGCTCCGCAGCATCGCGAGCAGAAGATCGTTCTGGCGCTCGAGATGATGCAGGACCATCTCGATCTCGGCCTCCGCCTTGATGTTGACTTCGAGGTCGTGCTCGGCGCGCGCCTCGGAGGCGCGGCCCTGGATGTTCTGGCCGATCATCAGAAGCGGCATCAGCATGATCTGGATGAGATTGGAGATGAACAGCCAGAACACGAAGCCCATCGGCGGATCGAATTGCAGCGAAGGCGGCGCCAGCAGGTTCCAGCCGAGCCAGAACACCGTCCAGATCAGGATGGCCAGGAAGAAGGTCATGGTGCCGACATGGTCGGTGATCCACACCGCGAGTTTTTCGAGCCGGCCCATGTCCTCGCGCAGCTCGGCATAGACGTTGCGCAAGGGATGCTTGGCGCGGATTTCCCGCAGCCTGGCGAGCGAACCGGACATGGCAATCCCCTTTTCGACAGCGTCATGGCCGCCCCTATGGCGGCCACCCAGGAACACGATCGGCGGGCAGGATTATGGGTCGCCGGGACAAGCCCGGCGATGACGAATTTGTAAGGAACCGCCGCTTTGCCGGCTGGTTCAGGCCAGATAGGCGGCGCCGAGAAGGACGAGCCCCAGAACCCCGAAACTGCTCGCCGCCAGCCACAGCCAGCTTCGATGGGTGATGATGGCGACGGTGGACATGGCGATGCCGATCTCGAACAGCGTCGCGGCGCCGGTCAGCCATTTGTGGCGTTCTTCATGGACGGCGCTGGCGCCCAGCAGGCGGTCGCGGTCCTTTTCGTTGTCCTCCGCTTTTTCTCGCAGCTTGCTCTGCGTGTCGCCATATTCCTTCGCCTGCTTCTTGTAGTAGTCGCCGTCGGCGCTGCCGGGCGGCGCCCCCCGCGCGGCGATGCCGTAGATATGCTTCTTGATGCTGTCGGCCTGGAACTCGTTCCACGAATCGGTGGCGCGGTCCTGCTGCAGCACCGCCTCGCTGGTGGCGGCGAGGGAGCCTTCGCCCTCCATCGTCTCCAGGCTGCCGGCGGCGGCGGTCAGGACCGCGAGGACGGCGACGGTGATGGCGACGCGCGAGATGAACGGATCGCGCTCATGCGCCGCGTGCTCGGCATGTTCGGTATGCTCATGGGCTTCGAGGGCGGGATTTTCCATCTCACATGCCCCCGAGATAGCGGTCGGCGATGGCGGCGTGCAGCGCGATGCCGTTGGCCATGGCCGCCTCGTCCATCAGCATCCGGTTGGAATGGCAGGCATGGGCGTGGTGGTGCGAGACGCCGTCGGGCGCGACCCCCAGGAACATCATGCAGCCGGGCATCTTCTGCAGCACATAGGAGAAATCCTCCGCCCCCATGATTGGCGCCGGCAGGGTGACGGAGCTTTCCGCGCCAAGCAGATCGGCGGCGACACCTTGCGCGAAGGCGACGAATTTCGCGTCGTTGACGGTCACCGGATAGCCGGCCGTCAATTCGACGATCGCCTCGATGCCATGGGCGCGGGCGATGCCGTGGGCGACGCGCTCGATCCCTTCGCGAGCGGCGCTGCGGCTGGTTTCGGAGAAGCTGCGCAGCGTGCCGAGCAGGCGAGCGCTTTCCGGCACGACATTGCTGGTGGTGCCCGCTTCGATCTTGGTGATCGAGAGCACCACGGGATCGAAAGCCTCGATCCGGCGCGTCACCAGGCTTTGCAGCGCGGTGACGATCTCGCAGGCCGCCGGAATGGGATCGCGGGTGAAATGCGGCATGGAGGCGTGGCCGCCCTTGCCCTTGACCTCGATAGCGATCGTGTCGGTCGCCGCCATCAGCGGGCCGGGGCGCGTGGCGATCACGCCGGCCGGGATGTTGGGCGAGATGTGGATGGCGAAGGCCGCGGCCGGCGCCGGCGCGGCATCGAGCAGCCCCTCTTCGATGACGTGGCGGGCGCCGGCATAGCCTTCCTCGCCGGTCTGGAAGAAGAATTTGACGTTGCCGTTGAGGCGCGCGCGATGGCGATGCAGCAGATGCACCGCGCCGACCAGCATGGCGGTGTGGCTGTCATGACCGCAGGCGTGCATGCGGCCTTGGTTCTGCGACTTGAAGTCCAGATCGGTGTCTTCGGGCATCGGCAGCGCGTCCATGTCGCCGCGCAGGAGGATGGTCGGGCCCTGGCTGGCGCCCTTGAGCGTCACGATCAGGCTGCTGGTGGAGGTGCTTTGCGCGATCTCGACGTCGAGGCCGGCCAGCGCCTCGCGGGCGCGGCGCGTGGTTTCGGGAAGATGGAGGCCGAGTTCCGGGAATTTGTGGATCTCGCGCCGCAGCGCCACGACCATGGGCATCAGTTCCTTGGCGCCGTCGCGCCAGATATCCAGATCGGTGTTGGGATTGTCCATGTTTCTTCCCTGAAAGATAAACCGTCGCCCCGGCTCGGCGCGATGCTAGCGCATCGCTTGGCCGGGAGGACAATGAAGTTTCATCCCAGCACCGCTTCGATCAGCCGCGGACCCTTTGCGCGCATCGCATCGGCGAACTGGCTTTCGAATTCCCTGATGGTCGTCGCGCGCGAGGCTTCGACGCCCATGCCGCTGGCAAGCTTGGTCCAATCGAGCGCCGGGTTGTGCAGGTCCAGCATGGAGAGCGCCTTCGGCCCCGGATTGCCGGCGCCGACCCGGGCCAGCTCGATATTGAGGATGGCATAGGAGCGGTTGGCGAAGATCACGGTCGTGACGTCGAGCCTCTCGCGCGCCTGGGTCCACAGCGCCTGCAGCGTGTACATCGCGCCGCCATCGCCATGGATGCACACGACCTTGGACCCGGGCGCCGCGACCGCCGCGCCGGTGGCGAGGGGGAGACCCTGCCCGATCGAGCCGCCGGTCAGCGCCAGATGATCGTGCGGCGCGGCGGTGGCGGTGGCGAGCGCCGTGCCGGCGCCCGAGGTCGCGCCCTCGTCCGACACGATGGCGCCTTCGGGCAGATGGCGCGCGATGACCTGGCCGATCGTGTACTGGTCGAACTTGTCGGCGATGTTTTCGGGCCTTTTGCGCGGCGCGATATGGGCCGGCTCGGCGCCGGCGCCCAGCGCTTCGGCGAGCGCTTCGAGCGCGGCGGTGCCGTCTTCATGGGCGTGCGCGAGATAATGGATGATGCAGCCTTCGGGCAGGCCCCAGCTCGGCTTGCCGGGATAGGCGAAGAACGACACCGGCGGCTTGGCCCCGACCAGGATGAGCTGCGCGGTGTCCTGGAAGAATTCCACGATCTGCTCGGCGAAATAGGGAATGCGCGCGACCGCCACGCGGCCGGCGCCACGCTGCAGCCGCGGCGCGAAGGTATCGCAGACAAGCCGCGCCCCGGTCTTGGCCGCGATGCGGCCGGCGGCGTGCAGGCCGCGCGCCTTCAACCCCGCGCCGCGGATCAATAGCGTGCTCGGCTTGCCGTTGCGAAGCGCCGCGACCGCGCGATAGACCGCTTGGTCGCAAACGGCCGCCGGCATGGGGCGCGGCAGCGGCGCCGCCTCGCCTTCCGCGTCGTTCCAGGCGGTGTCGGCGGGAAGGATCAGCGTCGCGATCTGGCCCGGCGGCGACAGCGCCGCCTGCACCGCGCGGGCGCCGTCGGCGGCGACGGTGAGCGCGCTCGGCGAGGACTGCACCCAGGCCGAAACGGGGCGCGCGAAGCCCATGATGTCGGAGGCGAGCGGTGCGTCATATTGCGCGTGATAGGTGGCGTGATCGCCGACGATGTTGACGACCGCGGTCTGGGCGCGGCGGGCGTTGTGCAGATTGGCCAGGCCGTTGGCGAGGCCCGGCCCCAGATGCAGCAGGGTGCAGGCCGGCTTCTCCGCGATGCGGCCATAGCCGTCGGCCATGCCGGTGACGGCGCCTTCGAACAGGCCGAGCACGGCGCGCATGCCATCGACCCGATCGAGCGCCGCGACAAAGTGCATCTCCGACGTGCCGGGATTGGCGAAACAGACCCCCACGCCCGACGCCACCAATGTCCGCACCAGACTTTCCGCACCGTTCATCGCCGTCTCCCGTTTTCGGCGCCGTCTTAGCATCTTTGTCCGTGCCGTCACCAAGGGCCGGCAGCGCAATCGCGCGGCGTTGCCCCGACGGCGGAGCCGCGGTTAGTCTTTCGCCATGACATGGTCCATCGTCGCTTTCGATCCTAAGACCGGCGCGTTCGGCGCGGCGGTGACGACCAAGGCTTTCGCAAGCGGCGCCTTCATGATCTTTGCGCGCGCCGGCGTCGGTGCGGTGGGCACGCAATCGCTGACCAACCCCTATCTCGGGCCGGCGGTCCTGGACGGGCTGGCGCGCGGGTTGTCGCCCAGGCTCGCGATCGATTCCGCGCTGGCCGGCGACGAGGGCCGCGAGGTGCGCCAGCTGCACGCCGTGGATGCCAGGGGCCGCGTCGCCGGATGGACGGGCCGGCACTGCGTCGAATGGGCCGGGCATGTCGGCGGCGACGGCGTCAGTGTCGCGGGCAACATGATGCAGAACGAATGCGTGGTGCCCGAAACGCTGGCGGGATTCCTGGCCGCGCGGGAGGCTCCGCTGCAGGAGCGCCTGCTGCGCGGGCTGGAGCGGGGCAACGCGGCCGGCGGCGACCGGCGCGGAATATCCTCCGCCGCGCTGGTGAGCGTGACCGCCGAGGACTTTCCCACCTGCAACCTGCGCGTCGATGACCATCCGCAGCCGCTCGGCGAACTGCGCCGCCTGCTGGGCATATGGCAGCGCGACCGCGAGCCCCATCTCGGCAATTCGCCGTCGAAGGCGAACCCGGCCGGGGTGCACGATCTCGACGCCGTCGAAGCCAATTGGGCCAAGCAGGGCTTGAACCTGCGCTTCCGCCGCTGACACGAGGAGTTTGCCGCATGCCGCGTATCCTGACGGCCCTCGCCTTCTGCGCCCTGGCGAGCGCCGCCGCCGCCGCCGATCCGGCGGCCACCGAAGGCGACTACACCGCGCATGACTTCAAATTCGCGTCCGGCGAGACGCTGAAGGACCTGCGGCTGCATTACACCACGCTGGGCACGCCGCACCGCGACGCGCAGGGCCGCATCGACAATGCCGTTCTGATCCTGCACGGCACCGGCGGCGACGGGCACCAGTTCATCCGGCCGCAATTCTCCGGCGTGCTGTTCGTGCCCGGCGGGCTGCTCGACGCGGCGAAGTACTTCATCGTCCTGCCCGACCAGATCGGCCACGGCAAATCGTCGAAGCCGAGCGACGGACTGCGTGCGCATTTCCCGCATTACGACTACGACGACATGGTCCGTGCGGACCATCTTCTGCTGACCAAGGGCCTGCATGTGAACCATCTGCGCCTGGTCATGGGCACGTCGATGGGCTGCATGAACAGTTTCGTCTGGGGCGAGGCCTATCCCGACTTCCTGGACGCGCTGATGCCGCTGGCCTGCCTGCCGGTGCAGATCGCCGGGCGCAACCGGATGTGGCGCAAGATGGTGATCGACGGGATCCGGAACGACCCGGCCTGGGACGGCGGCGACTACAAGAGCGAGCCGGTGGCGGGCCTGCGCGTCGCGGCCGACTTCCTGACCATCGCCTCGACCACGCCGCTGGTGGCGCAGAAGGGCTATCCGACGCGCGACGCGGTGGATGCGTATCTGGATCAGACGATGGCCAGGGACCTGGCGGCGCTGGATGCCAACGACGTCCTCTACCAGGTCGATGCGTCGCGCGATTACGACCCGTCGGCCGGACTGGGCACGATCAAGGCGCCGGTGATGTGGGTGAACTCGGCCGACGATTTCATCAACCCGCCGGAACTGGGCATCGCGGAGCTCCAGGTGAAGGCGATCCCGCGCGGCACCTTCGTGCTGATTCCCACCAGCGACAAGACGCACGGCCACGGCACCCATACCCTGGCGGCGGTGTGGCGGGACCATCTGGCGGAGCTGCTGCGGGAATCGGCCCACTGACCTGCGTCTTCGCAGGCGAAGTGGTGCCGCCTTCCGTGACTCGAACACGCGACCCCATCATTACGAAGCAGATTTGGTGCGGAAACATAGGCGCTCATAGCTTCGTACAAGTTCCAACTCCACCATATGTCGAACGGATCGTTCTCCCCGTATCGGCCAATCGTGGCGTCGTAATCACGGAACCAGTTCTGTGCCAGCGCTGTCTCGGTGTCCTGGTATTGCCCCGGGAATCGCGGGGGGTTGACGACGGTTCCAGTGACGGAGGCCACGTTGCCGAAGGGGTCGAGGACGCCGTCCCACGCCACGGTCTTGGAGGCGTCGGTGATCTGCAGCCGGCTCAGCGCATCGAAGGCGTTGGAATAGAGCTTGCTGCGCGGATCGGTGACGCTGAGCTGGTTGTCGTCCTTGTCGTAGGTGAAGGCGGTGATCTGCGATTGTAGCACGAGCAACAGTCACTTCCTGCTTTGCGCAGGAAGTATGTCTTGAATCGAATCGGGTACCGGAAAACCCAAATCTCGACTATCGTTCCATGAAATACGTTTCGTCGCATATTCATCGGACGTATATAGGTCTGCGCCAATCATCTTAAGTGCCAATTGCAAGGCTTGCATTGCGTCAACCCCGCCCGCACGCCTTACCGATTGACTTCCAACGCCCAATATTTGGTAGGGGCAATAAAAATCTTCCGAACTAGGAAACTGTCTTGGTTTTCCCAAGCGCGCAATGACGCGCAATCCATCCGGCGTAGATAGCTCGCGTTCCGCGATAATTGTACCGAGTCGAATTCGCATGGTCTCCACTCAAAGTGCGAGGGCTGCCCCTCCAACTGCGCTGCCGATAGCTTCCAGTATAGCCCATATTCCCGTACCTGCAGCAGCGGCGCCGACGGCTTGTCTCCATGTCACCAAAGGTGGCAATGGTTTCTTCGCTCTGCAAGCACCGTACCGAGCGTTCGCACTTTCCCAACAACGTGACCGAGTGCCTTTCTCGCTCGGTGTTCCATTTGGAAGGCTCCTACATTGGGCCTCATCTCTTTCAAGTTGTTGCTCACATTCCTCCTCACAACTTGGTCCCGAACTGGAGCTTGGCCCGCGAAAGCCTGCCGGCGGGCCATTGAGGCCAATCGCATCGCTCCATTTCGTCGGATTATTCAAAGCATACGCAAAGGTATTGACGCCTGCCTCCAACCCCAACGGATCGCTCTCGGCGTACCGCCCGATCATGGCGTCGTAGTCTCTGAACCAGTTCTGGGCGAGGGCGGTCTCGGTGTCCTGATATTGTCCCGGGAAGCGCAGCGGGTTGATGATCGTGCCGGTGATGGAGGCCGGGTTGCCGAAGGGGTCGAAGACGCCGTCCCACACCACGGCCTTGGACGCGTCGGTGATCTTCTGCGGCCGGTTCAGGTGGTCGGCGTGGATGTAGTACAGCACCGGGCCGGCGCCCGTGTCGTCCACCAGGCCCACCGGCATGTCGTCGAGCCAGATGTATTCGCGGACGGCCGCGCCGGTGGATGCGTTGGCCTCTTCGATCAAATGGCCGGCGCTGTCGTAGACGAACTGGATGGTGCTGCCCGACGCGGTCTTGGCGGCGCGCTGTTCGAGGGCGTTGTAGAGATAGCTGCCCACCGTCGTGCCGTTGAGCTTCGCCGTCACCAGCCGTGATGCGTTGTTGAAGGTGTAGCCGTAGTCGTGCGTGGCGTCGCGGGTGTCGTCCGAGATGCTGCCGTTGCTGGCATAGGAGAAGCTGCGGACATTGGCGCCGGTGGTGACCGTGCTGAGGCGGTTCGAGGTGGAGGGATAGGCATAGGCGCTGGTCGTGCCGCCCACGACATTCGTCAGCCGGTTGCCGACGCCGTCATAGGTGAAGGCCAGCGATCCGTAGAGGCCGCTGGCCGAGGCCAGCCGGTTCAGGTTGTCGTAGCCGAAGGCCTGGGTGCGGCCGGACGTGAGATGATCGGTGATGGCCGTGATGTTGCCGGAGGCGTCATGGCCATAGGTCAGGTCCTGGACCACCGTGGCGCCGGACAGGGTGTCGATGTCCGTCAGTTGGTAGTCCTGGTCGTAAGCGAGCGTCAGGCCCAGGCCGTTGCCGAAGGAGAGCGACGCCAGCGGCCCGAACGGCTTGTAGGTCGCGGCGGAGACCACGGTCGCGGCCGAGGAACCCGAGGTCTGCCTGGTGGTGATCCCCGATATGCGCCCTTGGATGTCGCGCGTGTAGGCGACGATGCGCCCCGACGGATAGGTCGCGGAGCGCACATTGCCGGCGGGGTCGTAGCCATAGGCGACCGTGTAGGTGTTGGCCCCGATGATGCGGCGGTCCTGCACCGCCTGGCCCAGCGCGTCGTAGGCGAAGGCCGTGGTGCCGCCCCACGCGAATCCACTCGCGGTGCAAATCAAGAATCTCCGCCAAAAAGTTTTACTATTTGCGAAGCGTCAGCAATCTTTTCCGAATTTAGACTGAAGAATTCGACGGTGCTATCTCCAACATAGATGACGTCATGTGTGTCTAGTCCAAGAAGATACCCTTCCCAATTATAACAAATTAATAATAAAATCATGCCTGCTATTGTTACTGTCTCTAGACCATCGTCCAATCCATCCTCTCCAACAGCCGTATCCGCGGCGTCAAAAACGTGACCGGGTGCATCTGAGAGAAACCGATTTTCATGGTGCGCTGAACGAATGAGATCAAAGAACGCTACGCAATTGGGCGGACGTGTTTCCCAATTCGTCAGCCACAGCATCCTTATCTGACTAGTCTGGATCCAACTGACTAGCCTGTTCGCAAAATAACTGGTGGCGGGTTGCCCCACCGGATATTTGGCGGCGACCTTGTACTTGAGATCATTCATCCAAGCAGAGACGACATGCCTATTTGTATTGATTGAAAAGCCTTTCGGAAGCAGTTGGTCGGCAACCTCATTTGGACCGAGACACTTCATATCGAATCCTCGACGTTTCGGATGACGTTCCAACTAGTAGGCAGGTGTAGAGTAGAATATCCCCAGTAAGAATATACTGACCGCGAGCGGCAATCCCGGAATTAAAGGTAAGGGGTTCGGAGATAGAGGTGGATGTGCCTCTTCGGGCGTAGTTGGCTCACCGACATCGTTATAGCGTTGCTGTTCGCCCGTCAGAGGATTTGTAGTTTTCCAATATCGTTGTCCTTCCCTATTGACAGTGGTTGTGCACTTCAAGCGCGGTCCGGAGGGTTGCTTCGGACCCATAAAGTCTCCGCCACGGCTGTTGCGGGAATCGGGCGACCAAGTCCATGGCCCACCCGGTATATTACCGGGCGGGTAAGGAACATTAGGTGGAAGTTCTACGAGGCCCTGGCGATCAGTCTTTGATATCGGGGCATTGCCTACATAGGCGTAACTATTGACCCCGCCTACCAGCCCCATGGGATCGCTCTCGGCGTATCGACCGATGGTGCTGTCGTAATCACGGAACCAGTTCTGTGCCAGCGCTGTCTCGGTGTCCTGGTACTGCCCCGGGAATCGCAGGGGGTTGACGACGGTGCCGGTGACGGCGGCGGCGTTGCCGAAGGGGTCGAAGACGCCGTCCCACACCACCGCCTTGGACGCGTCGGTGATCTTCTGCGGCCGGTATAGCTGCCTACCGTCGTGCCGTTCAGTTTCGCCGTCACCAGCCGGGCGGCGTTGTTGAGCTGTAGCCGCAGTCGTACGTCGGATCGCGGGTGTCGTCGGTCACGCTGCCGTTGTTGGCGTAGCTGAAGCTGCGGACATTGGCGCCGGTCGTCAGCGTGCTGAGCTGGTTGGCGGGATAGGCGTAGGTCTCGGTGGTGGCCCCCGCACCTGCGTCAGCCGGTTGCCCACCCCGTTATAGGTGAAGGCTAGCGACCCATAGAGGTCGGACTGGACTCTTCTTATGCTCCGCAATTTCGTCAAATCACTTTTTGATTTCGTGTGGATCGTACCGAAGAATGAGGTCTCGAATCTCTTCAATTGTCGATACTGCGTTCCACTCCTCTATCGGAACCTGTACATTCAAACGCTTCTCGATTTCTGGAATAAAGTAGAATGACAGATCATCGCTGTCTATTTTAAGGTCAGTGACAAGATCATCCGTTAATAGAATCCGCCTGGAATAAGCCGGTATCAATTTGTCGAGAATGTCGACGATCGTTTGAAATACTTTGTTAGAATCCACCGCCGCCTCCTGTTGAACATGCTGCTGCGTCGAGACAAGGCTTTGTGCATTTGTAGAGTTCGTATTCATCAATCGTAAGAAAAAGGGCACTGAAAGGAATATTGATGCGCCCCAGTAGGCCGAACAGACGTGAGGTACCCAAGACTCGAGTTGGTAACATCGCTCCGCGGGCGAACCTGAACCCCGCATAGCTCACAACGTTCGTGTACGGACTAGCGCCGCGCAGAATGGGTACGCCCACGGCTCTCTTGCTCACAGGGATTGCCCCCGCAAGGGATAAACCTGTTATGGTTGTTAAACCGTAATATCGCTTTATGCAGTCCCAGAAACAGTGGCCAGAAGGCGACAGACCCGTGCTGTCGAATCCTACAAGAGGTGACTGGTCAGCGTAGCCGTACGCATTGATCCCTCCATTCAACCCCACCGGATCGCTCTCGGCGTATCGGCCGATGGTCGCGTCGTAGTCTCGGAACCAGTTCTGTGCCAGCGCGGTCTCGGTGTCCTGATATTGCCCCGGGAAGCGCAGCGGGTTGGCGACGGTGCCGGTGACCGAGGCGGCGTTGCCGAAGGGATCGAAGACGCCGTCCCACACCACCGCCTTGGACGCGTCGGTGATCTTCTGCGGCCGGTTCAGGTGGTCGGCGTGGATGTAGTACAGCACCGGGCCGGCGCCCGTGTCGTCCACCAGGCCCACCGGCATGTCGTCGAGCCAGATGTATTCGCG
>DASWOE010000141.1:0-1618 GCA_036398875.1 Rhizomicrobium sp. | reverse complement strand
GATGACATAGTCGGCGCGGGCGGCGGTCGGGTAGTCGTGTTTCGGATGGTGCGGCGCCTCGGCCCGGGCCGGCAGGGCGAAGGCCAGGGCGGCGATCAGGGCGAGATGCCGGGCCGGACGGCTCACTGGTGCACCTTTGGGCTGGCGGGTGCGAAGCTGCGTAGCGGCGTAGCACGCGCCAGCCCGAGCATCTGTGGTGACGGCCAAGCTCGCTTGCCGCGAGACGGCCCGCATGAGACCCGCCGCACCACGGGTGCCGGGAGATAGCGACGGACCACAGGGTGAAGCGCCAGTGCTTGCCGGCCAGAGCGCCTGTCAGTGAGCGATCCGCGAGATCTCCCGGCTCGGGCGAGATTACCGCAACCCGAGGAGATCGGCACATGGCATTTCATGGAGGTTTGGACTGGGGCGGCACGAGCCATGCCGTCTGTGTCGTCGATCAGGCCGGCCAGGTGGTCGCCTGTATTGAGGTGCGTCACGATGCGGCCGGCTTGGCGGACATGCTGGCGCGCTTGAAGCGCGTGGCGGCGCCGGCCGAGTTGCCCATCGCCATCGAGCGGCCATCCGGCCTGATCGTCGAGAGCCTGGTCGAGGCCGGCCATCCGGTGATCCCGATCCATCCCAATGTCGTCAAGGCCTGCCGGCCGCGCTACCGTGCCGCCGGCGGCAAGAGCGATCCGGGCGACGCCTACATGCTGGCCGACATCCTGCGCACCGACGGGCACCGGTTCCGCCCGCTCATGCCAGCCTCGGACGACATCAAGGCCTTGCGAGCCCTGGTGCGCGGACGCGACGACCTGGTGGCTCAGCGCGTGGCCCTGGCCAATCAGCTGCGCAGCCTGCTGGAAAGCTTCTGGCCCGGCGCCGCCGCCATCTTCGCTGCCATCGACAGCCCGATCGCACTCGCCTTCATCGGCCGCTATCCCACGCCCGACAGCGCCAGCCGGCTCGGCGAGAAGCGCCTGGCCAGCTTCATGGCCCAGCACGCCTATTGCGGACGACGCACCTGCGTCGAGTTGCTCGCCCGCCTGCGCGCGGCCCCTGCGGGCCTCGCCGGCGAGGCCGAAGCCGAGGCCAAGGGCGAAATCGTCCGCGCCCTGGTCGCCGTCCTCGATCGCCTCGTCCAAGAGATCGCCAAGCTGTCCTCCCGCATCGAGCACACCGTCGCCGAACTGCCGGACGGCAGGATCGTCATGTCCTTCCCACGCGCCGGCCGGATCAACGCTGCCCAGATCCTTGCCGAACTCGGCGACGTGCGCGACCGTTTCCCCACCGAGGACCAACTCGCCGCCGAAGCAGGCGTCTGCCCCATCACCCACGCCTCCGGCAAAAGCCGAGGCGTCGTGTTCCGATGGGCCTGCAACAAGAACCTCCGCCTCGCCATCACATGCTTCGCCGACAACTCCCGCCATGCGTCCGACTGGGCAGCCGCCATCTACAACAAGGCCAGAGCCCGAGGATGCAAACATGCCCACGCCGTCCGTATCCTCGCGCGAGCCTGGATCCGAATCCTCTGGCGCGCATGGACCGACCGCAAACCCTACGATCTCCAAAACCACGCCGCAGCCACCAAAATCGCTGCCTGAAAACTCAAGGGTGGACACAGGGTGTCTCATGG
>DASWOE010000140.1:0-21659 GCA_036398875.1 Rhizomicrobium sp. | reverse complement strand
GCCGGCCGCCGCCGCGACGGCGCGGGCAAGCGGATGGCGGCTGGCGCGCGCGAGCAGCGCCGCGGCTTGCAACGCCGCCTTCGGAACGTCGATGGCGTTGCGCAATTGCGGCTCGCCGAAGGTGAGCGTGCCGGTCTTGTCGAACACGGCGCGATCGATCTCGGCGAGGCGCTCAAGCGCATCGCCCGACTTCACAAAAATGCCGCGCCCGAAGAGGCGGCCGGTGGCGACGATCTGCACCGCCGGCACGGCGAGGCCGAGCGCGCAGGGGCAGGTGATGATGAGGACGCAGATGGCATTGGCGATCGCGACCGGCAGCGCCGCCCCGAGCGCCAGCCAGCCGACGAAGACCAGCAGCGCGGCGATGCCCACGAACGGCACATAGGCGCGCGCGGCACGGTCGGCGAGGCGGACATAAAGGCTGCGCGTCTGCTGGCCGGCCTCGAGCAGGCGCGCGAGATCGGCGACCAGGGAATTGTCGACCGTCGCGCTTGCGGTCAGCACGACCGGGCGGCCGACCACGATGGCGCCGGCGCGCAGCGTTTCGCCCCGCCGCACGGTGACCGGCGCGCTCTCGCCGGTGACGAGCGAGATGTCGGCGTCGGTGTCGTCTTCCGCGGTGCCGTCGGCCGGCACGCGTTCGCCGCTGGCGAGCAGGAGGCGGTCGCCGACCCGCAGGTCGCGCGCCGCAACGGTTTCGACGACGCCATCGGGCTTGAGGCGGCGCGCGGTCGCCGATTGCAGCACGACCAGATGCTGGGCGGCGCCGCGGGACCGGTCGCGCAATTGGAAATCGAGATAGCGACCGATCAGCAGCAGGAAGGCGAACATCACCGCGGCGTCGAAATAGGTCTGCTGCAGATGCAGCGCCGTCTGGTAGATGCTGAGCGCGAGCGACAGCAGGATCGCGAGGCTGATGGGCACGTCCATATTGGTCCGGCGCCCGGACAACGCCGTCCACGCGGAGCCGAAAAAGGGCTGCTACGCGAACAGTGTGATGGGAATGGAGATCGCGGCGGCCAGCCAGAAGAAGACATCGCGCGTCCGCGCGCTCATGTCGTCGCCGCCATACCAGATCGCGTCGGTCAGGCCGACGACGAAGACCGCGCCGAAACCCGCGACGGCGAGATAGCGCAGCAGCCGGCGGCCTTCCTCGTCCCCCGCCGTCAAGGATTGCCCGGCATCGTAGGGCGCCGCGTCGTAGCCCAGCGCGCGCAGGCGGGCGAGAATCGCGGCCGGCGCCACGGTTTCGCCGGCCCAGGCGACGCGCAGCTTGCCGGTGGAGAGATTGAGCCGCGCCTCGGTCACGCCGGGAAGCGCGCGCATGCCGCCTTCGATCTTGGCCAGGCAGCCGGCGCAGCGGGCGCCGCGCACCGCGATGTCCATCGCCGAGCGGCCGCCGGACTCGCCGCGCACGAAAGCGGCGTCGTCGCGTGCCGGTCGGGGGGCGCTCACGGCACCCACAGCCTTGCGGTCGCCTCGAACGGGACATGGGCGTCGGTGCTCGACAGCGAAACGTCCCACAGGCCTGCCCCGACGCGGCCGGCATCGGCGACATAGCGGCCGGCGCCCGCCGCCGTCACGCGCAGGCTGCGGTCGCGGTTCTCATCGGCCGGATGGCGCAACGCGCCGGTCAGGGCCGCGGTCTCCTGCGGCTTTCCGTTCGCATCCGTCAGGCCGACATCGATGCGGACATGCCCATCGGCGAGGCGCGTCGCCGTCACGGCCGCGCGCCAGCCGATGCGCGCCTGCGCCGCGCGGTCGGCAAGCGTGCGATTGTATCCGATGCCCTGGAGATAGGGTTTCTGCTCGTCCTCGCCGCGGAACGTATCGACCGACAGGACGATGAAGCCGACATTGACCGCGATGATGAAGGCGAAAAAGCCGCCGAGCCAGAGCAGGACCCCGCGGCCGGTGAGCGGGCCGGTCATGGCGTGCCTCCCGAGACGAACACGGCGCCGGCCACGCGCCTCTCGCCGGTCCTGGCTTCGCGCAGCGCGAATCCGATGTCCTGCGAGCCGCCGGCCAGATCCTTGCGCGCCACGGTGACCAGGATGCGCACGGCCCGCACCTTGTCGGCCTCGACCGCCAGGCGGATCGGCAATGCCACGACGCCGACGCCGATGACGTTGACCTTGACGGGCTTGATGGCGTCCAGAGAAAGGTAGAAATCCCGCGCCATATCGGCGTGGTTCATCAGCTTGAGCGTATAGCCGTTGCGCACCGCGCCGTCGGACAGGGTGACGAAATCGGGATTGCGGTCGCGGATGACGTCGAGGCCGAGCGAATGGCGCGTAAGGAAGCTGACCAGCATGGTCGCCGCCACGACGGCGAGCACCGCGCCGTAGAGGACGGTGCGCGGCCGCACGAAGCGGAAGCGCGCCCCGCGGCCCTCGGAGCGGCGGCGGACATTGTCGTCGGTGTCATAGGCGATCAGGCGCCCCGGCAGCCCGACCCGCGCCATGACGTCGTCGCAGGCGTCGATGCACAGCCCGCAATTGATGCATTCGAGCTGGGTGCCGTCGCGGATGTCGATGCCCATCGGACAGGCGGCGACGCATTGGTTGCAGTCGATGCAGGCGCCGCGGCCCCGCCAGGGCTGGCCCTTCTTGTGCGGCCCGCGCGGCTCGCCGCGGTCGGAGCGATAGGTGACGCCGAGCGCTTCGTTGTCGGTCATCGCGCCCTGGATGCGCGGCCAGGGGCACATATAGGTGCAGACCTGCTCGCGCATCAGCCCGCCCAGCATGTAGGTGGTGAAGGTCAGGACGCCGATGGCGGCATAGACGACCGGCGATCCCTGGCCGGTGAAGAGCTGCGCCGCGAGCGTCGGCGCGTCGGTGAAATAGAACACCCAGGCGCCGCCGGTGGCGATCGCGATCAGGATCCAGATCGCATGTTTGGAAGCGCGCTTGGCGATCTTGCCCGCGCTCCAGGGCGCGGCCGCGAGGCGGATGCGGCCGGAACGGTCGCCTTCGATTGCGGTCTCGACATGGATGAAAAGGTCGGTCCACACCGTCTGCGGGCAGGCATAGCCGCACCACAGCCGGCCGAACAGCGCATTGATGAGGAAGAGCGAGACCGCGGCCAGCACCAGCAGGCCGGTGATGTAATAGACCTCCTGCGGCCAGAGCTCGATGAAGAAGAAATAGAAGCGCTCACGCGCCAGATCGACCAGCACCGCCTGGTGCGGCGCCGACGGGCCGCGATCCCAGCGGAGCCACGGCACCAGGTAATAGATCGCCAGCGTGACGACCATCACGGCCCATTTCACCTTGCGGTAGGTGCCGTGGACCAGCTTGGGATAGATCGGGGTGCGCGAGCGATAGTGCTTGCGGTTGGCGGCGCTGTTGCTCGCCTGGGC
The DNA here is from genome assembly GCA_036398875.1 of Rhizomicrobium sp. Classification (GTDB taxonomy): domain Bacteria; phylum Pseudomonadota; class Alphaproteobacteria; order Micropepsales; family Micropepsaceae; genus Rhizomicrobium. The sequence goes on along the minus strand of DASWOE010000140.1, from coordinate 18,298 downwards.
ATCGGAGCGCTCGACGCCCTCGGCCGCGTCGAGCGGCAGGGGCGCGGCGTCTCGCATCTTGATGACGGTGTGCACGCTCACGGGCTCGCTTTCCTATTCGCCGCCGCCGAGGCTGTGGACATAGACTGCCAGCGCCTTGATCTCTTCCGGCGCCAGGCGGCCGCCCCAGGTCGGCATCACCCCGCCATGGCCGTTCCAGATCTGGTCGCGGATGTCGGCCCGCGTCGGGCCGTAGAGCCATTCATTGTCGGTCAGGTTCGGCGCGCCCATGCCGCGATCGCCCTCGCCGGATGGGCCGTGGCACATCGCGCAATTGTCGGCGAACAGCCTGGTCGCGCGCCGCTCGGCGCGGGCATCGGCGGCGCGGCCCGAGAGATGGACGACATATTCGGTGAGATCGTCGATCTGTTCCGGCTTCAGGATGGCGTCGCGGCCGAAGGCCGGCATCTGCGACTGGCGCGTGTCCGGACTGGTGGAACGGACGCCGACGGTGATGGTGTGCCGGATATCCTCCAGCCGGCCACCCCACAGCCAGACATCGTCGTTGAGATTGGGATAGCCATGCGCGCCCTGCCCGCCCGAGCCGTGACAGGCGGCGCAGTTGTCGCCGAACAGGGCGCGGCCCTCGGCCAGCGCGAATTGCTGAAGGTCGGGATCGGCCTGGATCCGCTGCAGCGAAGCGGTTCGGAGCGCGCGTTCCTTGTCGTGGCGCGCGGCCTTGAGCGCGTTCAGCTGGGCCGCGACGTCGTCGCGCTGGGAATGATCGAGCAGGCCGTGGGTGTAGCCGGAGATCCCCGGCCAGGCCGGCATGAAGATCCAATAGCCGACCGCCCACAGGATGCAGAGATGGAACAGGCCCAGCCACCAGCGCGGCAAGGGCGTGTTCAGCTCCCGGATGCCGTCCCATTCGTGACCGGTGGTTTCGGTGCCGGTGACCGGATCGACGTCCTTCTTCGCGTCCGCCATCAGGCGTCTCCCTCTTCCAGGGGAATGCGGGCCGCGTCGTCGAAGCGCGTCTTGTTGGACGGCCACAGGGCGTAGCCGAGCGCCGCCGCGAACATGGCGATGAAATAGACCGCGCCCCAGCTTTGCGCGAAGGCGAGGACGTCTTCATAGGCCCAGGCTTCCATGGCTATCTCCGGTTCTGCGGCGCGTCGGCGCGGTAGGTCTTGAAGTCGACCAGCGTGCCCAGCATCTGCAGATAGGCGATCAGGGCATCGGCCTCGGTGATCTGCCCGGGATCGCCGTCGAAGTCGCGCGCCGCCGCCTTGGCGTAGCGCTTCTTGAAGGCATCGACGCCGTCGCCGTCGGGATCGGCCTGGGCTTCCAGATCGGCCGCGGCGTTGGCGATGTCGGCATCGGTGTAAGGCACGCCGACCGTGCGGTTGGCGCGCATGACGTCGGCGATGTCCTTGTAGGCGAGCGGCGTCTTTTCGAGGAAAGCATAGGGCGGCATCACCGATTCGGGCACCACGGAGCGCGGATCGGCCAGATGCGCGCGCTGCCATTCGTCGGAATACTTGCCGCCGACGCGCGCCAGATCGGGCCCCGTGCGCTCCGACCCCCATTGGAAGGGATGGTCGTACATGCTTTCCGCCGCCAGGCTGTAATGGCCGTAGCGCTCGACCTCGTCGCGCAGCGAGCGGATCATCTGGCTGTGGCACAGATAGCAGCCCTCGCGGATATAGATGTCGCGTCCGGCAAGCTCCAGCGGCGTGTAGGGCCGCATGCCCTCGACCTTCTCGACCGTGCCGTTGACCCAGAACAGCGGCGCGATCTCCACCGCGCCGCCGATGGCGACGACGATGAGGATGCCGAGCAAGAGCAGGAACGAGTTCCTTTCGAAGATCGCGTGGTTCATCACACCGCCTCCGCAAGGGCGAGCGGCGCGGCTTGCGCGGCGGGTTCGCCGCTCCTGACGGTGCGCCAGAGGTTGTAGGCCATGATCAGGACGCCGCCGAGATAGAGCGCCCCGCCCAGCGCGCGGATGATGTAATAGGGATGCATCGCCTGGACGGTCTCCACGAAGGAGTATTCGAGGAAGCCGTAATCGTTATAGGCGCGCCACATAAGGCCCTGCATGATGCCGGCGACCCACATCGAGGTGATGTAGAGCACGATGCCGAGCGTCGAAATCCAGAAGTGCCATTCGACGAGGGCGTTGGAGAACAGCTGCTTCTTCTTCCACAGCCAAGGCACCAGGCAGTAGAGCGCGCCGAAGCTGACATAGCCGACCCAGCCCAGCGCGCCGGAATGGACATGGCCGATGGTCCAGTTGGTGTAGTGCGACAGCGCGTTGACCGTCTTCACGCTCATCACCGGGCCTTCGAAGGTCGACATGCCGTAAAAGGCCACCGAGACGACCAGCATGCGCAGCACCGGATCGGTGCGCAGCTTGTCCCAGGCGCCCGACAGCGTCATCAGCCCGTTGATCATGCCGCCCCAGCTCGGCATCCACAGGATGATCGAGAAGGTCATGCCCAGCGTCTGCGCCCAGTCGGGCAGCGCGGTGTAGAGCAGATGATGCGGGCCGGCCCAGATGTAGATGAAGATCAGGGTCCAGAAATGCACGATCGAGAGGCGATAGGAATAGATCGGCCGCTCGGCCCGCTTGGGGATGAAGTAGTACATGATGCCGAGGAAGCCGGCGGTGAGGAAGAAGCCGACGGCGTTGTGGCCGTACCACCACTGCGTCAGCGCGTCCTGCACGCCGGAGAACAGCGAGACGCTCTTGGTCGAGAGCAGCGAGACCGGCATCGACAGGTTGTTGACGATGTGCAGGATCGCGATGGTCGCGATGAAGGCCAGGTAGAACCAGTTCGCCACATAGATATGCGGCTCCTTGCGCCTGACGATGGTGCCGAGGAAGGTCAGCAGATAGCAGACCCACACGATGGTCAGCCAGATGTCGGCATACCATTCCGGCTCGGCATATTCGCGGCCCTCGGTGACGCCGAGCAGATAGCCGGTGCCCGCCAGCACGATGAAGGTGTTGTAGCCGAAGAACACGAACCAGGGCAGCGAGCCGCCGAACAGCGCGGCCCGGGTGGTGCGCTGCACGACGTAGAACGAGGTCGCGATGAGGACATTGCCGCCGAAGGCGAAGATCACCGCCGAGGTGTGGAGCGGCCGCAGGCGGCCGAAATTCGTCCAGGGCAGGTCGGGGAAATAGAACAGGTTCGGGAAGGCGAGCTGCAGCGCGATGATCAATCCGACCAGCATGCCGGCGATGCCCCAGAACATCGCGGCGATCACGCCGGCCTTCACGACCGCGTTGCGGTAGCCGGCCTTTTCCTCGGCCGGAACGCCGCCGCCGTAATTGACGAGATAGAACGCGCCGGTGGCCAGGACGCAGGCGGCAAAGGTCCAGGCCTGGATCACCATGGCGGAATCGGGCGACCGCGCCGCCTCGATCAGGGCGGCGACGAAACCGGCGCCCAGGAGCAACGGCAGAAGGGCGAGATCGAAGCGGAAGGGAGGATCAGCGGCAGCGGGCATCGAGCGCCTCTTGGGAGCGAGCGGTCTTGGAGGTTTCGGGGCGGGCGTGCGCCGGCGCCATCAAAGCGCGCGCGGCGTCGCAATAGGCGGCCCACCCGGCCGGCCGCGACTTCGGCTCGGGCACGCAGTCTTGGTCGGACATGAAGGGCTCCCCGTTACCGGACCCTGCTTCGCCTGCGGCGCCACATGCGTGCTTGATCGGGATCAACGGCCGGCGGAATTGCGCAGCGTCCGCATCGGCGTCAACTTGCCGCGCGCTCCCGCGAAGGCATCGCGGGCTTGCGCAATTCGATCCGGATGCCGGTTCTTTGGGGAAGAGGCAAGGAGGACGCGGAGATCATAAATCGAGACCGCCGCGCCCGCCTGCTTGCCCTCGCCTTGGGGGGAAGATCGCGAGGACGGGGCAACCATCGCCGATCGCGGCGCCGCGCGCCATCCGCGGAATCTCCTTACGCAGTGCTACGGAGCGGCGATGCAGGCCCGCGGCGGGCGGAGGCGCAAGCTATCCGCCCGCGGATCGACGCGGCCATACGCGCCAATCCCTAATGGCTGGTGGCCCCCCGGCCGGCCGCGAGCGCGACCCGCACCAGATCCGAAAGGCTGCGCGCGTTCATCTTGTCCATGATATGCGCCCGGTGGATCTCTATGGTCCGCGGCGAGATTCCCAATTCGTAGGCGGCCACCTTGTTGGACCGTCCGATCACAAGCTGATCGAGCACGTTGCGCTCGCGCGGCGTCAGAAGCGCCAGCAGACGCTCGGCCGCGGCCGCCTCGGCGGCATCGCTGCGCGTGCGGCTGCCGATATCGAGGGCGCGCCGAACGCTGGTGAGCAAGGATTCCTCGTCGAACGGCTTTTCGATGAAATCCACCGCGCCGGCCTTCATGACCCGCACCGCGAGCGGGACGTCGCCATGACCGGTCACGATGACGACGGGCAGGCCGAGTTTTCGCGCGATCACTTCGCGCTGCAATTCCAGCCCGTCCATTTCGGGCATGCGGATATCGGCGATCAGACAATGGCCGACCGTCGTCCTGTCGGCCAGAAATTCCTTGGCAGAGCCGAAATCCTTGACCTGGTAGCCCACCGATTCGAGCAAGATACGGATGGAGTCACGCACGTCGTGATCGTCATCGACCACGAAAATCAGAGAATTGCTGGTCATGCTGCTGTTCCTTGGTTCCAAATCGGCACGCATACGCGATACGCAGCCACGGACCGGACGCCCGGTGATATCGGACCGATCCCCTGCAGCGTTGCCATGCCGTGACCGGGACCGCCGTGAATGGGTGCCCGGCCATACTGCCCTCCTCCGGCGATCAGGGCCGCCGATCCCATGCGTCTTTCACATATCCCTGCATGCGCTTGCGCCATGCGCGCCTGTCGGCATCGACGCCGTTCCGCTTCGACCGATTTGTCCTGCGCGGGCGGTCCTGCGCGGCTTGGCAGGCTGGCGCGGACCGCGCGACGCGGTGCTGCCCACGGCAAGGGAATCGGCTCCCGCCGTCCGACAGGTGCGAACGATGCGTTGCGTGGCGGCAGGGCCGCAGATGCCATCGATCGCGCCTGCGATCTGCGCTCCGGAACGAGCGGCATCTTTAAGTGGCATTCCCTTGCCTCAGCGAGTGAGCAATACCCACACCAACATGTAGGGAACTCAAACCATACCCGCAGCGCAGCTTTGCATATCGACTAGCGCCTCCTCCACTAATAATATTTTACTCATCCATTGGCAAAAGAAAGTTGTACCCAAAAAGGCCCCCCGGGGCGAATACATATGTGATTGTCCCTAAAGGATTTCCCCAACTGTTCCCGAGAGCGGATTCCGGCAAATTTCACCAGCCGGAGAAGATCGCGGAGCGGGAACATGGCCAGACAGATTTGGGCCGAATTGCCGAAGGCAAACCGCGAAAGCGAGCTTGCCCAGCGTCTGCGGGCGTTTGCCGATTCCGGCATCGATCCCAGCTATGCCTCCAAGCTGCTGGCGGCCGCCGAAGAGCTTGAGGCGCGCGCCGCCGCCAACTCCGACCAGGACGCCTAAGGGCGGCGCGGCCGGCGAATTCCCTGCGCCAGGACCGGTCACGCCGCGGCGCCGGCATGCGTTGCCGCGATGAAGCGCTCCAGATCGGTCAAATCGTCGAACATCACCAGCGTGGCGCCCAGCGGCAGGCGCGTCAGCGACACCGACAGCACCCGGCCATCGGCCCGGATCTGGCGGCCCCATTCGCCATGGCTCGACGATTCGACGGCGGTCACCGCCGACGCGATCGTGCTCCACACATTGTCGCGGCCGATCCTGGCGGCGCAGGCCTCGGCGACCGCCGACAGATGCGGCGCGGCGGCGAGCTCGTCTTCCGTCATCCGCCACAGCGCCGCGAAGGCGGAATTGTGCATCTTGAGCCGGCCGTCTGGCCCGAACACGGCCATGGCGTTCTCCACCGCATCGAGCGTGGCGCGCTCGGTCTGGCGCAGCATGTGCAGCGCGGTGTTGAGGCGCAGCAGCTCGCCGATGTCGTCGAACACGTAATAGACGCCGCCCAGCAGATAGGGATGCGCCGACACCCGCACGCTGACGCCGCCGGCGACATGCCAGGTCTCGTCGAGCCGGCCGCTTTGCGATTCGAACAGGCGCAGGTGGTCGCGCTTCCACGCCTGGAAGTCGCGCTGCTCGGGCAGGCGGCGCGTTTCGCGCAGCCGATCGAAGATGTCGTCCAGGGTCGGGTGCTGTTCGAGCCAGCTTTCGTCCAAATCCCAAAGCGCCGGGAAGGCCTTGTTGAAGGCGCCAAGACGGCGATCGGGCCCGAACACCGCGACGGCGTTGCCGGCATGATCGAGAACATCGGCCTGGGCGTCGGCGGCGAGCCTGAGCTGCGCTTCGGCCTGGGCGGCATCGGTCACGTCGAGCGCAATGCCGACCACCTTGCCGCCATCGAGCCGCAGCATGTCGATCGACAAAGCGCGGCGGCGGCCGCCGATCACGGCATAGCGCCGCTCGGCGAAGACGTCGTTGCCTTCGAGCGCCGCGGCGGCCAAATCGCGCTCGGCCGGCATCAGCAGCGTGTCGGCGCCCAGCGCGTCTTCCAGCGTCGGCGCGCCGGTCGCGGCGAGGAAGGCGCGATTGGCCCACAGCAGATGCAGACGGCCGTCGCGGATCCACACCGGCGCCGGCAAGGCTTCGGCCACCGCCTTGAAGCCGTCTTCGAGACCGGCGGAGCCGCCCTGCGTGCGCAGGAACACGGCGGCGCGGCTGCCGACGACGCAGCCATGAACCGAGACCGCGACATGCTGCGCGGTGCGCACGGCGAGCGCGAACGCACTGCCGCCTGTCATCAGCGCATCGAGAGCGGCCGCCAGGCGCGTCGAATCGGCCCCCGTCAGGCAGGCGCGCAAAAGCGCGCTGCCGCCGCGATAGCTGAGCGGCGCGGACAGATCCGATCCCATCAGCACGATGGCGTCGGGCACGGCCTGGATCAGCGCCTCGCGGAAGCGGATCTCCGATTGCGCCCGCGCGAGCGTCCCGGCCATGACATAGCGTCCGGCGGCGGCGCGGGCGCGCTCGACCAGGGCCCAGATGCTGGCGAAGACGCCGAGCAGCAGCGAAGCGACCACGATCGAGGCCAGCGCCAATTCGCCGGGCTGCGCGGCGCGATGGAGAAGCCCCGCCATGATGTCGGCGAGTTGCGAGGTCGCATCGACGAGCCGCACATAGGCGCCGAAAAGAATGTCGAAGAATTCGTGCATGGCGATGTCCGTGCCTGAGCGTTGCGGAGCGTCGATTGCAGGGTCAGTGGATCGCGCGGCCGCCGGAGAGGCCGATCAGCGCATCGACCTTGCGCAGCTCGATCCGGTGCGTGGTCGGCACGGCGATGAGCCCGGCATTCTTGAGCGCGGTGACGGCGCGGCAGATGGTTTCGATCGTCAAGCCGAGATGATCGGCGATGTCCTGGCGGCCCATGCTGAGTTCGAGGCGGCCGTTTTCAAGCGCGCCGGTGCGTGCGGCAAGGCCGACCAGGAACGAGGCGAGCCGTTCCTTGGCGCTCTGGCATCCCAGCACGAAGGTATGCATCTGCGTGGACATCAGGTTGGAGGACAGATGGGAAAGAACGCTGGCGCGGAAGCCGGGCTCGCGCTCGGACAGCCGGTCGAACTGGACCCGCGGATAGACCCGCAGCACGACATCGCTCACGGCCTCGGCCGTGAAGACCTGCGTCGCGCCGCCGACGACGCCGAAGAGATCGCCGCCAAGCGCGAACTCGGCGATGTGGCGCCGCCCGTCCTCGGTGTGGCGACACAGCCGGATCGCGCCGCTGACCACATGACAGATCGCCTGCGCGCGATCGCCTTCCTGAAAGACGGCTTCGTTGCGCGCGAAATGCTGCGTCCTTGCGAATTCGCGCAGGGCGCCCAGACGATGCTGAAGATTTTCTCCCTCGCCGATTCCGGCGGGAACGCCGTCGCTGAGCGGATAGGCGGCGACGCCGGGCGACGGTTCTTTGCGCGAAATGTTGAGTGACATCGTCTCTTCCACCTCTTGAGCATCGCGATCGTTGCGATGACTTAGAGAATGGTTAAGCGCGGCCCGAATCACAGCCTGGAGTTATGCTTAAGGAGATTCGCTTGGACAAAAGTCAGGTGTAGTGCTTAACGGCGATGCGCGCGCACGATATCGGTTCGGGATTCTGCGTATGCGGACGAATTTCATCCGGCGGCGCGAACCGCATCGACATTTTGCGCGACGAGGCGGTTCCAGGGCAGCCGCCGCATCGCCGCCGGAACGTCCATCTCGAAGCCGACGAGCGGTCCGCACAAATAGCCGATGCCGGCGCGCCGCGCGCAATCCGCCAAGGCGAGGGACTGCACGCCGCCGACGACGGATGTCAGCCCCGCGCGGCGGCACGCGCCGGCCATCTTGACGATGTCTTCGCGGATGCGCGGCGGCATCGGCGCCGATGCGAGATCGAGGGACAGGCCCTGATGGCCGGCATTCTGGAACTGCGGATGCTCGCCGCTCCATCGCGATATCTGGATCGAAACGGCGCGGCAGAACGGGCGGACCGAGCAGATCAGATCGCTCATGCGGCTCTGCGGCACCCCGACCGGCATTTCGGAAATCTCGAAAATGAGGAACGGCCGCAGCGGCGCGGGAAGGGCGCGGCAGGCGGAGGCGATTTCCATCCGCCCGGCCGGCGAACTGATGAGGTCGAAGGCGATCGGAACGATCATCAGGAAGCGTCCGCCCGAGCGCATGCCCGCCGCCAACATGGTGGCGGCGTGGGAAAGTCCGCCGAGCAGATTCGCGAGTTCGACCTTGAAGTCGTCGGGCGGAAGCCAGGACCGGGCGCGCTTCGCAGGCGGGGCGCTTTGCGTCACCAGCCGATAGGCCGTCACGGTTTCGTGGGCGACGTCCCATACCGGCGCGAAGCGATAAACGGCCGGTGCCTGCTCGATTTGCATGTTTCTCAGTCCGCGAATGGATTGGCCGACGCCGCCGGGGACGCCGGCACAGAGTTCCTCAAGCCCGCCGCGCGCCGCGAGCACGAGCAGCTCGGCGCGGCGAATGGGGTGCAGTTCCAGCGCGTCGATGCCGTCGCCGGCGACGCGCGCCAGCGACAGATCATCGACCGTGCAGGTCCCCAGCAGGCTGCGATGCAGCTCATAGGCGATCTTCAGGCAGCAGAGCCGCGCTTCGTCGCCCTCGAAGGACGGCATGGCGACGAGATAGGCCGTGTCGCTGAGGCGCGTGAAGAAGTCCGTCGGGCCGAGCTTGTGGCTCAGCATGGATTCGAGGCGCGCATGAATCGACGGGGACGATTTTTCCCAGCGTGCGCCGATGCGCGTGCGCAGGTGCTCGAGTCCGATGACGTTGATGCAGCCGCGCTTGACGAGCGCCGGCGACGCCAGGGTTCTGATGTCCAAATGCAGCGCCATGGCAGACAGGCTCTTGCAGATCTTCCGCCCGCAGTTTCGTTCGCCATGCTTGCAAGGCCGTTAAATCGCGCCTCCGTATCAATGCGTATGGCGCGCCGGCGCGCGCGGGCACGGCCGAAACGCCGGCGGCGCTGCAGGCGTTTCGGACCGGCGCAGAATCCATTTCCAAGGCCGGGGAAAGAATGCATCATGACGGATGGGAGGCCGTGTATGCGTTTCGAGGCCGCGTCTACGCCTGCCGTCGCCGGTTGCGGCCCGCAGCCGGCGTTGCAGGATCCGCCGAATGTCCGTGCCGTCGCGCGGGTCGCCAGCGATTTCTTCCTGCGCACGATGGACGGCATGGTGCGGGACGCGCGGGGCGACTTGATCCGCGCCATCGTGTTCACCGCGATGTGGTCGGCCAACGTCCGCCACATCACGCGCTCGCCGGCCAATGGCGAATATTCGGGCCGCGACGCGATTGCGCCGGACGCCTTGCGCCTGCCGGTGTCCGTGACGGCGCTGGCCAGCTCGCTGCGCATTCCTTACGAAACCGTGCGGCGCCATGTGCGGCGCCTGCACGAGCAGGGGACATGCGTCCATGTCGGGCGGGCGGGCTATATCGTTCCGGCGGCGGTGCACGGCCAGGCGTCACGCATCGCCAGGCTCGACGAAGCCTGGGCAAGCCTGGCCAAGCTGCTGGGCGATTTGAGACGCAGCGCGTTCGACTTTTCGCCCTATCGCGGCGTCCTGCCCAACACGGTCGCGATGCCGCCGCCGGGAAAGGCGCCGCGCAACATCCGCGCCTTGCTGCGCGTCGGGGCCGAAGTTTTTCTCAGAGGCGTCGATACGCTGGGCATGCAGCACGACGACAATTTTCTCGACGCCCTGGTCTACACCGCGGTCTGGACCGCCAATGTGCGTCACATCACGGGGTCGAGCGCCAACCTGGCATTCGGCGGCCTCGCGCAACTGCCGCCCGATTCGGCGCGGCGTCCGGTGACCGTCCATGCGCTGGCGGGCGGGCTGGGGCTGCCTTACGAGACGGTGCGCCGGAGCGCCAACAGGCTGGTCGCCAACGGCACGGCGCTGCGCAAGGGCGGCAAGGGGCTGATCGTGCCGCGGGCGCAGATGATGCGGCCGGAATGCTATCGCGGCATTCAGCAGGCCCACGCCCATGTCGTGCGGCTGGTGGGCGATCTTCACCGCGCCGGACTGGATCTGTCGCGCTTTTAGCGAACGGCCCGAATCTTGGCGAGGCGCAGCGGCGCGGTCTCGCGCAGGCCGAACGCCAGGAACCCGGCCGCCACGCAGAGCCCGGTCATGATCCAGAGCGGCGCCGCGAGGCCGTAATCGTCCGCCGCCCATCCGGCGAGGGTCGGCGCCAGGACGCCGCCGAAAATCTCGCCCGTGCACATGACCAGCGCCATCGCGGTCGCCATGTGGTGGTGATCGACGGATTCGCTCGGGATCGTGCCCATGAACATCGGGAAGAGGCCCGTCAGCGCCCAGCCGACGAAGAAGAAGCCGGCGAGAATCCACACCGGCCCGCCATAACAGATCGCGGCGAGGGGCAGGATCACGCCGACAAAGGCGGTGACGATCATCACCGGCCGACGCCCGATGCGGTCCGACAGGCCGGTCACGGCGAAGCTGCCGATGGTCGCCGAAATGCCGAGCGTGCCCATCAGCCAGCCCATGGTCTGCGGATCGAAACCGCGCACCGAAGTGAGGAACAGCGGCATGAAGGCCCAGCACACCACCAGATAGGACACCAGCAGGACGGAGATGACCGCGCACAGCACCATGTTGCGGTCGCGCAGGACATGGGCGACGCGGACGAGCAGGCGTTCGGGGTCGCGCTCGCGCGCCTCGGCCTGCGGCTCGCGCACGAACCACCACAGCAGAAAGGCGCTGACCAGTCCCGGAAGCCCGGTGATGAGGAAAGCGCGATGCCAGCCGAAGGCGGTGGCGAAGGCGACGAGGATGACCGGAGCGATGAAGGAGCCGAACAGGTTCGAGCCGAAATTCTGCATCACCCCCATCGCCATGCCGCGCCGTTCCGGCGCCACCGCGAGCGCCGTCATCGATTGCGAGATCGGGGCGACGCCGCCGTCGGCGATGCCCATCAGGAGCCGCGCGCCGAGCAGCGCCAGGAACGTCGTGGCGAGGCCGCTCAGGACCGAGCAGAGCGAAAAGGCGATCGTGGCGCCGATCAGGAACACCTTGCGCTTGCCCGAGCGGTCGGAGGCCGCGCCGATGACGATCGTCGCGATCGCCCAGCTGAAGGACAGCGCCGACGCGGTCAGCCCGACCTCAGTATTGTTCAGATGCAGGTCCGGCTTGACGAACGGCATCAGGAAATTGAGCGCATTGCGGTCGAAGAACAGGATGCCGAAATTCAGACTGAGCAGACCCACAAGCAGAGTCTGATACCCGACGCTGTCGGCGGATGTCCGCCGTCCAGCCACGCCTTCCAATGCCATGATCCGCTCGCGCTTCCCGACCCGCGCCGACTGTGGCCGACCGGACGCCGGGGAACAAGCGACACGAAGAATTTCCTCCGTATTTGCTGCGCCGCAAAATCCGTAGGCGGAGAACCTCGTTCCCGCTCGGAACTTCGGCAACGCGGCTTCGCGCATGGTCGCGTTGTGGTGCGGCTTCAGTTGCTTTGTCGAACGCGACGCCAATCGCGCAGCGCCGCGATCGTCCCTGCCGTCGCCGCCGCAAAGCGTGAACGCCATTTATGTCTTCGTTGCACAAGATTCTGCTATGGTTGCAGTCACGGACCGGTGGGAGTGGCTTGGGGGAATATCCACTGATGACGCCGACAGACGATCGCTTCAACTATCACTCGCAGCCGGTGCCGGCGGACATTCTGCCGGCCGACACCGTGGAGGATTCCAATCTCCGCGTGACGCTGAATTACTGGACGCAGCTGAAAGGCGGGCGGCGGATGCCGGCACGGTCCGAGATCGTGCCCAAGGATATCCGGCACTGCCTGCGCTACATCCACATCTACGACGTCGTCGATCGAGGCGCCGATTTTCGCGCGCGGCTGGTGGGGACCAGCGTCTTTCCCGGCCTCGACGTCGATCAGACCGGCAAGCTCGTTTCGCAGCACCCCGATCCCGGCGTGCAATTCCGCTTCGCCACGCTGCTGCGCCATGTGCTGGCCAGCGGCATGCCGGCGCGCAGCCTGTCGCACCGCATCACCGGCAGCCTGCTGCACGATCTGTACACGGAAGGTTTGTGGCTGCCGCTGGGCGAGGGCGACAACGTCCAGCACATCCTGGCGCAATCGAGCCTGCGCAGCGCGGTGCCGAACTAGCGCCCGCGAGCAAGGTTCCGCGCGCACCGGAACGCCGCCGGACGGCGACGCCGCGGACGGTCCCTGCGCGGTACCGCCGCGTCCTTCGAGGCCCCGGCAGCGGCCCGCCAACATATTCATTCACATTATAATTAGTGTTGACCTTGCCCCGGCCCGTCGGCAAGGTTGCGCGCAAAATCGGCATCCCCGACGATGCCGCAGGGATGGGAGGTCCGGTGAAGACAAGACCGTCGCGCGAACGGCGAAACCGGCTTGCGGGCCGCTGCGCGCAGCCTTCGCACTCCTGCGCCGCAGATCGAGCATCGACACGGTGACGACGCGAAATTTATCGACCTCGACGGGCCGCGTCGATCCGGTCTCCGGTTCGCCCATCGCGGCGGTGCCCGGCGCCCGCGCCTGGGTCGTGCTCGGCGTGCTGTGCTTCGTCTATGTCCTCAACTTCCTGGATCGCTCGCTGCTGTCGATCCTGGCCAAGCCGATCCAGGACAGCCTGCACGTCACGGACGGCCAGCTCGGCCTGATCGGCGGGCTCTATTTCGCACTGTTCTACTGCTTCATCTCGATTCCGGTCGGCTGGATCGCGGACAGGACCAACCGGGTCTGGGTGCTGTCGATCGCCTGCGCGCTGTGGAGCGGCGCGACCATGGCGTGCGGCCTGGCCGCGAACTATACGCAGCTGGTGGCGGCGCGGATGACGGTCGGCGTCGGCGAGGCCGGCGGCGTGCCGCCCTCCTATGCCATCGTCTCCGACTACTTCCCGCCCGGCCGGCGCGGCACCGCGCTCGGCATCTACAATCTGGGACCGCCCATCGGCGCGGCGCTGGGCACCGCCTTCGGCGCCTCGATCGCCGCGGCCTATAGCTGGCGCGACGCGTTCATCGCGCTGGGCTCGGTCGGCGTGGTCACCGCCCTTCTGGTCCTTTTGATCGTGCGCGAGCCGCCGCGCGGCGGCCTCGACCGCGCGCCCGCGCTCGACGACGCCGCGGCCGGCTTCCGGCGCACGATCGCGATGTTCTTCTCGCGGCCCGCTTTGCTGCTCGCCGGCCTCGCCAGCGGCGCGACCCAGATCATCACCTATGGGGCGGGGAATTTCTCGACGCTGTTCCTCATGCGCGAAAAGGGCATGACGCTGGGCGAGGTCGCGCTTTATTCGTCGCTGGTGGTGGGCATCGGCATGAGCGCGGGCATCCTGGTCTCCGGCCGGGTGATCGACCATTTCACGCGGCGGTCCAAGGCGGCCTATGCGCTGATCCCCGCCGCGTCGCTGACGCTCGCGGTGCCGTTCTTCCTGGGCTATATCTGGGCGCCGGCCTGGCAGACGGCCCTGCTCTTCCAGATCGGTCCGTTCTTCCTCAACTACTTCTATCTGTCGTCCTGCGTCACCCTGGTGCAGGAAGAGGTGCGGCCGGACCAGCGCGTCATGTCGGGCGCCCTGCTGCTGCTGGTGATGAACCTGATCGGCATGGGCGTGGGCCCGGCCTATGTCGGCGCCGTCAGCGATTATTTCCATGCCGCCGATCCGCACCATTCGCTGCAGATCGCGCATTACGCGCTGGTGCCGTTTTACGGCGTGGCCATCGCGTTGTTCCTGTGGCTGGCGGTGGTGCTGAAACGCGAGGGACGGAAAAAAGGAGTGCCGCTTTGATGATGGTCGAGCTTCGTCGTCTTGGTCTCGTCGCGGCGCTCTGTTTCGCCGCCGCGGCGCCGTCCCTGGCCCAGGCGGGGCCGCAGGTCGATGCGCCGGCCGGCCGGCTGGAAGGGACGACGGACGGCGATCTGGCCGTGTTCAAAGGCATTCCCTATGCGGTGCCGCCGCTGGGCGCCTTGCGCTGGACGCCGCCGAGGCCGCTGCCGGCCTGGACCGGCCTGCGCAAGGCCGACGCGTTCGGACCCGCCTGCTACCAGCCGAAATTTCCGGGCACGAGCGTCTACACCGCCGATCTCGGCCCGATGAGCGAGGACTGCCTGACCCTGAACGTCTGGGCGCCCAAGGCGGCGCACGAGGCGCCGGTGCTGGTGTGGATTCACGGCGGCGCCTTCACCACCGGCTCCAGCAGCGAAGTCATCTATGACGGCGCCAGGCTGGCGTCGCGCGGCATCGTCCTGGTGTCGATCAACTACCGGCTGGGCGTGTTCGGCTGGCTGGCGCATCCGGGCCTCAGCGCCGAGTCGCCGCAGAAGATATCGGGCAATTACGGCCTGCTCGACCAGATCGAGGCGCTGCGCTGGATCAAGCGCAACATCGCCGCGTTCGGCGGCGATCCCAAGAACGTGACCGTCTTCGGCGAGTCGTCGGGGGGGCTCAGCGTCGTCTATCTCCTGGCCGCGCCGCCGGCGCGCGGACTGTTCGCCAAGGCGATCGCGCAAAGCTCCTATCTGATCTCCACGCCGGAGCTGCGCCAGGCCAAATATGGCGCGATCTCCGCCGAGGATGCCGGCACCAAGCTCGGCGAGAAGCTGCATGCGCCGGACATCGCGGCGCTGCGCGCGCTCGACGGATCGGGCCTGGCGAACGCCGTGGCGGTCGCCGGCTTCGCGCCGTTCGGAACGGTCGATGGCATCGTCCTGCCGCGCCAGATCATCGACACCTTCGACAAGGGCGAGCAGGCGCCGGTGCCCGTCATCGCCGGCTTCAACAGCGGCGAGATCCGCTCGCTGCGGGTGCTGGCGCCGCCGGTGCCGGCGAGCGCCGCCGACTACGAGAAGACCATCCGCGAGCGCTATGGCGAACTCGCGGACGCTTTCCTGAAGCTCTATCCCGGCACCGATCTGCAGGAGAGCATCTGGGCCACGACGCGCGACGGGCTCTATGGCTGGACCGCCGAACGCCTGGCGCGCAAGCAGACCGCGCTCGGCCAGCCGGCCTATCTCTATCTCTTCGACCACGGCTATCCGGCCGAGGACAGCGCCGGCTATCACGCCTTCCACGCCAGCGAGCTGCCCTTCGTGTTCGGCACCTATGACCGCACGCCGTCCTATTGGCCGAAGATCCCGGCGACCGAGGACCAGGTGAAATTCTCCGACGCGATGATCGACTACTGGACCAGCTTCGCGCGTTCGGCCAAGCCGGTGGCGAAGGACGAGCCGGCCTGGCAGCCCTATGATTCGACCGGCGCCTATATGGCGTTCGGCGACGTGCCGACGCCGTCGGAGCATCTGATGCCGGGGATGTACGATTTGAACGAGACGGTCGTCTGCCGGCGCCATGCCTTGGGGACCTTGGGGTGGAACTGGAACGTCGGGCTGGTCTCGCCGCCGCTTCCGCCGCCTGCGCCGGGCTGCCCGTGACCGGCCGGCGCGGAGCACCGGGATGAAGATCTGCGACTTCAGGCTCTCCACCGCCGATTTCGGGATCTTCGGCCGCGGCTTGCAGCGCCCCGAATGCGTGTGGATCGACGCGGACGGCGTCTGGGCGTCGGATGCGCGGGGCGGCGTCGCGCGGGTGCGGGAGAAGGACGATCCGGTGCTGCTCGGCAGCGGCATCGTCGATGCGAACGGCTTCAGCCGCCGGCCCGACGGCAGCTTCGTCGTCGCCGGGATCGGGGACGGCGGCCTGCATGCGGTCGCACGCGACGGCACCACCCGGCTTCTGCTGAACAGCTTCGACGGCAAGCCGCTCGGCACGGTCAATTGCGCCTGGGCGCAAGGCCAGGATCGCATCTGGCTTTCGATGATGACGCGCAGCCCCCAATGGCATGCCGGACTGACCTCGCAAATTCGCGACGGCTACATCCTGCGCATCGACGGCGAAGGTGCGCGCTGCGAGATCGTCGCCGACGGGCTGGATCTCACCAACGAGGTCAAGGTCTCGCCCGACGGCCGCCATCTCTATGCCGCCGAGACGCTGGGCGGCCGCATCGTGCGTTTCGCGATCCGGCCGGACGGCGCGCTGGGCCCCAAGGAGATCGTCGGACCCGAGAGCCTGGGCCGCGGCGCCTATCCCGACGGCTTCGCCTTCGACCCCCTCGGCAATATCTGGGTCACGATCATCAGCCAGAACGGCCTGTCGGTGATCGACGCGCGCGGCGACGTTCACGTCGTCTATCACGACCTGCACGAAGCGGCGGTCGAGGCCATGACCGTCGGCGTCGAGCGGCGCAACGGCACGGTCGATCATCTGGTGGCCTGCGCCTCGGCGCGCGGCCCGCTGCGGCTGCCCACCAGCCTCGCCTTCGGCGGCGCGGACGGCCGCACGGCCTATGTCGGCTCGCTGCTCATGCCGCATCTGGCGACCTTCCGCCTGCCCGACGCCCTGGCCTAGACGGACGGACCGAACGTCAGTCCTTCAGCGCCGAAAATCCGGCGGCCATGAAATCCGCCATGCGCGCCTTCACGGCCCTGAGGTCGCCCGACTTGCACAGCCCGTTCGACAGCCGGTCGAGGCGGCCGCTGCGCGACAGCGAATGCATGAAGCTGCCGGTCACGAAGTGATAGCCCCAGAAGATGTCTTCCTCGGGCACGTCCGGCAGCGCCTTGCGCAATATCTCGATCAGGCGCAGCACCACCGGATCGAAATGCTGGTCGAACATCGCCGCCCCTTCCGGCGTGTTGGCCAGCTGCGAGCCGAAGGCGCCGTAATTCGTCCAGCCCTCGCCGCCACCCATGTAGAGATCGAAGTCCGTGTCGAGAAAAGCGTGCAGCGCGCCCTCCACCGTCGGCTTGCCGCGCGACTCCTTCTCGTACTGGTCGAGCGCCTTCATGCGGCGGTCGCTGGTCACCTCGGCCCGCCGGACGAAGACCGCCTTGAACAAGGCGAACTTGTCGTCGAAATAGTAATGCATCAGCGAGGTGTGGACGCCGACCTTCACCGCGACGTCGCGCAGCGTCACGCCATAGAGGCCGTGCTTGGAGAAGAGATACTCGGCCGCGTCCAGGATCTGTTCCAGCGTTTCGGCGCGCTGCTCGGCCTTGGTCCGGGCCGGCTTCTTCGATACGCCTTTTTTGGACTTCGACTTGGCTCGCTTCATCCACTCGACCTTCGTTGGGTGCGCCGGGCAATCCCTTCCAGACGGCGGCTTGCCGTCTAGGCCCTTGCGTATTCCGCGCGAAGACGATTTTTGTCAATTTTCCCGGTCGCTGCCAGAGGCATATGCGCCACCTGGATGACCTGGTCGGGAATCCACCAGTCGGCAACATTGCCGCGAAGGGCGTCCAGCAGCGTCTTGTCGTCGAGCGTGTGGCTCTTCTGGGGCTCCACCACCAGGATGGGACGCTCGCCCCATTTGGGGTCGGCCTGGCCGATCACGGCCACCTGGCCCACGCCGGGCAGCCGGCCGACGATGGTCTCGATCTCGGTCGGATTGATCCATTCCCCGCCCGATTTGATCAGGTCCTTGGACCGGCCGGAGATCGTCAGATTGCCGGCCCCGTCGATGCTGGCGAGGTCGCCCGTGTCGAAATAGCCCTCGGCGTCGAGCGCGTCCGCCGCCGCCTGAAAGTAACGATCGACGACGGTCGCGCCCTTGACCTTCAGATGGCCGGTGACGTTCCGCTGCTGCGGCAGGGTCGCGCCGGCGGCATCGGTGAGCTTGAGATCGAGTCCGAAGGGCGTGCGCCCGGAGGCG
>DASWOE010000139.1:0-2006 GCA_036398875.1 Rhizomicrobium sp. | reverse complement strand
CCGACCTCATAGAACGCGCCGCCCGCATTCGCGCCGGCGGCGCGCGCGATGCGCCGCGTCAGGTTGAGATCGAGCAGGAAGTTCTGGCCGAGCGACTTCTTCGCCTTGAGGCCGTGGGCCGCGATGACCTCGCGCAGCGGCGGCAGCGGATCGTCCACCGTCACGCGGCCGCGCGCGCATCGGCCATGCGCGCCGCCATGCGGATCGCCGCGATCATGCTGCGCGTATCGGCCCTGCCGGTGCCGGCGATGTCGAAGGCGGTGCCGTGGTCGGGCGAGGTGCGCACGAAGGGAAGGCCCAGCGTCACATTCACGCCGTCCCAGAACGACAGCGTCTTGATCGGGATCAGCGCCTGGTCGTGATACATGCACAGCGCCGCGTCGTAAGTGGCGCGCGCCTCGGCGTGGAACAGCGTGTCGGCGGAAAGCGGCCCGCGCACGTCGCGGCCCTCGGCGCGCAATTGCGCGACGGCCGGCGCGATGATGGCGCCGTCCTCGCCCCCCAGCACGCCGTCCTCGCCCGCATGCGGATTGAGCCCGGCGACGGCAAGCCTGGGCGCGCCGATTCCGAAATCGCGGTTCAGCGCGGCCAGTACGATCTGGCCGGTCGCGACGATCGCCTCCGTCGTGATCGCGCGCGGCACCTGCGCGAGGGCGATGTGGATGGTCAGCGGCACGACGCGGAGCCGGTCGCTCGCCAGCATCATCACCGCGCGCGGCACGCCGGCCAGCGCGGCGAGAAATTCGGTGTGGCCCGGATGCGCGAAACCGGCCTCGGCCAGCACCGCCTTGTTGATCGGCGCGGTGACGACGGCCGCGGCCTCGCCGCGCAGCGCCGCCGCGACCGCGGTCTCGATCGCTTCGATCACCGCCGCGGCGTTCTCGCGCGACGGCCTCGCGGGGGCGCGCGCGGCCTTTGCCCGGGTCGCGACGACGATGGCGTTTTCGTCCAGCCCGCAAGCCTGGAACACCGACGGATCGCCGACCAGGGCCAGGGCATGGCGGCCGATGCGCCCGTTCAGCGTCTTGTAGGCTTCGACGGCGACCTCCGGCCCGATCCCGGCCGGCTCGCCCATGGTGATCAGGATCGGCGCGTCGGCGCTATTTGGTTTCGACACTGGCGTTGCGCCTCAGATCGCGCAGATAGCGCCGCGACAGCATCGTGATCTGTTCGTCGAACAGGCTTTCCTCGACCTGCTGGCGCGAGGGCATGGTGTATTTGGTGACGGTCGGCGCGCGCTTGTCGCAGCGGACCATCATCTCGATGCCGGCTTCCGAGATGAAGGGCGGCGTCGCCTCGCCCGGCCCCGCCTTGGCGATCGCCTCCTGAATCGAAGGGCTCAGATCGACCATCTTGATCCCCATCCTCGTCAGGTCCTGATAGACCATGCCGTGCACCTGCTCGGCGATCTTGGGCAGCATCTCGCAGCCATTGACGTGATCGTGGATCTGCACCGCGACCTTCATGGCGCCGTCCATGACCTGTTTGGGCGGCTTGGGTCCCAGCGGGAGCAGAACGCGCGTCACCGTCAGCGGTCCGACCGGCTTCAAGGTGGCGGGATCGGGGATGTGGGCGTTGATGCCCTCCTGCCGGTCGCGCAGGCCCACGATGTAATAGCCGCCATTGGAGCGGATCGGTTCGGACACCGCGCCCACGTCCATCTTCTGAAGCGCCGCGTCCACCTCGGACGGCAGCTGGCCCTCATGCACCCAGCCCATGTCGCCGCCGGCGGCTGCCGTCGGGCTCTGGCTGAACTGGCGGGCGACCTGGCCGAAATTGGCGCCGGCCGCCAGCTGCGCGCGGACGTCCTGCGCGTCCTTCAGCACCTTTGGATCCTGGTCCGGATTATCGACCGCCAGGAAGATGGCGGAGACGAGATAGTGCCGCTTCTCGGCGCCCTCGCCCAGGCGCGTCAGTTCGACATCGACGTCGGCCGGGGTGATGTTGATGCGGTCCTGGAACTCGTCCGACACCGCCTTCTGCCAGGCGATCTGCACCGCGATCTG
>DASWOE010000138.1:0-9856 GCA_036398875.1 Rhizomicrobium sp. | reverse complement strand
TCGAACAGATAGCGTGTGACCGGCGTGCCAAGGCGCGCGTCGCTTACCACGATCTCGCTCACCGTTTCGACCTGTTCCTCGGCGGTCCGCAGCGTGTGGCGGTAATGCGCCAGCGGATCGGATTTCTCGTGCTCCTGATCGGCGATGCGCCTGACGTTTTGCGCATCGAACCGTCGCAGGGCGGCCGCGATGGCGTCGCGCCAGCGATAGACCACCAGCGCCGCGACGATGAACACAAAGGCCCAGACGACTTGTTCCAGCATCGGTCGATTATAGCGGCGCCGCGGCTTCTGCGTGAACGCCATGGCCGCGTTTGAGGTAGTCGTCGCTCTGCATCTCGTGCAGCCGCGACACGGTGCGCCGGAACGCCTCCGCGCCGTCGCCGTCCGTGTAGAGTTCCTCCGGCGCCGCGGCGGCCGAGCAGATCAGCTTGACGCCCTCGTCATAGAGCGTGTCGATCAGCAGCACAAAGCGCCGCGCCTCATCGCGGCTTGCCGGCCCAAGCTTGGGAATGCGGTCGATCAGAACGGTGTGGAACGCGCGCGCGACGGCAAGATAGTCGGCCCCCGCCAAGGGCCGCGCGCAGAGATCGTCGAAAGCGAACCGCGCCGCGCCGCGCGCCGCCTGGGGCACGCGCAGGCTGCGGCCGAGCACGGTCAGGTTGCAGGGCGCGCCCTGCTTGCGGTCGGTCAGCCGGAGCCAGGCCGCGTCCATCGCCGCATCGGCCTGGGGTCCCAGCGGAAAGATATAGACGCGCAGGCCGGAGATGCGGTGCAGGCGGAAATCGACCGCGCCGTCCAGCTCCACGACGTCCAGGCGCTGCTTGATCTGGGCGATGAACGGCAGGAACAGCTGCCGGTTGAGACCGCCTTCATAAAGCCGGTCCGGCTCGGTGTTCGACGTCGCCACGACCACCACGCCGCGCTCGAACAAGTGCTCGAACAGCCGGCCCAGGATCATGGCATCGGCGACATCGGTCACCTGGAATTCGTCGAAGCACAGCAGATGCGCCCGCTCCGCCACCGCGCGCGCCACGGGCGGGATCGGATCGCCGCCGCCTTCGCGCTGCCGCTCGGCATGGATGCGGGCATGGATGTCCGCCATGAACTCGTTGAAGTGGATGCGCTGCTTCCGCGCGATCTCGGCTTGCGAAAAGAACAGATCCATCAGCATGGATTTGCCGCGGCCGACATCGCCCCACAGATAAAGCCCGCGCGGCGGCCTGCGTCGGCCGAACAGGAACCACCGCCCCGGGCGATAGGACCGCAGCGCCCGGGCGAGGGCGGCCAGCCTGGTCGCGGCGCGCGCCTGTGCGAGGTCGGGTTTCAGCTCGCCTTTGGCGATCGCCCGGTGATAACGCTCCAGGACGCTCATGCGCGGGGCATCACCGCCCAATAGTCGAAATCCAGGATGACGCCGTCGGGATATTTGCCGGCTCCGTCGGCGTCGGGGAAATCGGCGCAAGGCAGATTCTTGGTCGCCACCAGCCGCAGGCGCAGCAAGCCGGCATCCTTGCGGTGGCCGATCGGCTGCTTGTCCAGCACCGCGCTCCACGCGAACACCGTGTCGCCCGCGAACAGCGGATTGACGTGCCGCCCGCCATTGATTCCGGCGATGGTGAAGGCGTTGGCGAGGCCATTGAACGAGATCGCGCGCGCCAGGCTGATGACATGGCCGCCATAGATCAGCCGGCGGCCGAAGCGGCCCTGGCCTTCGGTGAACTGATTGAAATGGACCCGCGCGGTGTTCTGATAGAGCCGCGTCGCCATCATGTGCTCGGCCTCTTCGACCGTCACGCCATCGACATGGTCGATCTTCTCGCCGACCGCGTAATCGTCCCACAGATGCCTGCTGCCCGATTGCGAGGTCTCGAACAGCGTGTCGAATTTCAGCGCCGGCGGAATGTGCAGGTCCTGCACCGCGACGGCCGAGGCCAGCTTCGGCACGACCGCGTCTTTGACGACGGCCTCCGGGTCGCGCTTGCGCACCATGACCCAGCGGACATAGGCGAGCACCTGCTCGTCCTTCTCGTTCAGGCCGTGGGTGCGGACATAGACGACGCCGGTCTGGCGGTTGGAATTCTCCTTCAGCCCGATCACTTCGGAATGCGCCGACAGGGTCTCGCCGGGATAGACCGGCTTGAGGAAGCGGCCCTCGGCATAGCCCAGATTGGCGACGGCATTGAGCGAGATGTCCGGCACCGTCTTGCCGAACACGGTGTGGAACACCAGCAGATCGTCCAGCGGGCTGCGGGGCAGGCCGACGAACTGCGCAAAAGTGTCCGACGACTGCAACGCAAAGCGCGCGCCGTACAGCGCCTGATACAGCGCGCCGTCGCCATGGCTCAGCGTCCGCGGCGTGGCATGCGCGATCTTCTGTCCGAGATGGAAGTCCTCGAAGAAATTGCCGGGGTTGGTCTTGGCGGTCATGCGCTCTCCAACGCGGCGATCGCATCCGCCATCGCGACCGTGCCGCGCGCGATGTCGGCATGCAGCAGCTCGACCATCCGCCCATCGAGCTTGATCGCGCCCTTGCCCTTGTTCTCCGGCTGCGCGAAGGCGGCGATCAGCTTGCGCGCCGCCGCGACGTCTTGCGCCGACGGCGCGAACACCGCGTTGCACGATTCGACCTGGCTGGGATGGATCAGCGTCTTGCCGTCGAAGCCGAAGGCGCGGGCCTGTTCGCAGCTCGCCTTGAACCCATCCGCGTCGGCGATGTCGTTGTAGACGCCGTCGATTGCGGCCAGGCCGTTCGCCCGCGCCGCCAGCACGGACAGGCTCAGCGCCGCCGAAAGGTTGGCGCGGTCCGGCGTGTGCAGGCCGCGGATCTCCTTGATCAGGTCGTTGGTGCCCATCACGAAACAGGCCAGCCGGCCGCCCGAGGCGGCGATCGCGGCAATGTTCAAGATCGCGGCCGGCGTCTCGACCATCGCCCACACCGCCATCTTCCGCAGATGGTGATAGGCCACCAGCCGCGCCTCGACGTCGTTCAGATCGGCCGGTGTTGAAATCTTCGGCACCAGGATGGCATCCGGCTGCGCCTCGGAAACCGCGGAGAGATCGGCCTCGCCCCAGGGCGTCGTCAGCGCATTGATGCGCACGATGACCTCGCGCTTGCCGAAGCCCCGGGCCCTGACCACGTCGCAGACCTGCTGGCGCGCGACGTCCTTGCCGTCCGGCGCGACGGCGTCCTCGAGGTCGAGGATCAGCGCATCGGCGGGCAGGCTGCGGGCCTTTTCCAGGGCGCGGGCGTTGGAGCCCGGCATATAGAGCACCGAGCGGCGCGGCCGTAACGTCGTCATCAGAACCTCTTCAGCGGCGGATGGCGCCAGCGTAGCGCCGCCGCCGGGCCGAGCGGAAGTCAGCCCTTGGCATAGCGGGCGCGAACCGCTGCGGCATAGGATTGCACATCGGGGCGCTCGCGCAACCGCTTGGCCCAGCGCGCCATGACTTTCGCCATCCGTTCCGGCGGCAGGCCGAGCTGGGCGTGTGCGATGCCGCCATTGACGCTCTCGTGATATTCCGCGATCAGGCCGTCCTTCAGCACGAAGCGGCTGATGCCGTCGATCACGATCTCCTTGCCCGCATATTCCGGCACCTTGGAGATGAAGGTCGATAGCGAATGCGCATAGCCGATGTCGCCGTTCACGACGGGATCGTAGAAGGTCCAGTCATATTCGGCCGCATCGCGATGAAACAGCTCTTCCAGCATCTCGCAGATGCTGCCGCGCCCCTGATGCGGCCCATAGATATAGTCGTAATAGGTCCCGTCCGGCGTGAAGCAGTCCGCCAGCGCCTTGCCGTCGCCGGCCGTCGCGGCGGCCGAAAAGCGCCGAACCAGCGCCGCGAATGCGTCCGGATTCACGCCACGCCCTCCACGATATAGAGGTCCGCCTCCGCCGCGCCGATGCGATGCGCCCGCGCGCGCTGATATTCCGGCGATTGATGGCAGGCGACGGCCTGTTCCAGGCTCTCGAATTCGATCACCACATTGCGCGATCTTGCCGTGCCTTCGAGCGGCGCGGTGCGGCCGCCGCGCGCCAGGAATGTGGCGCCGCATTTCGCAAAGGCGTCCGCGGTGCCTTCGACATATCTTCCATAGGCTTGCGCATCGCTCACATCGACGCGCGCGATCCGGTATCCCTTCGCCATCATGCCGCCCGCTTCAGCAGCTTGCGGTTGATCAGGCTCTCGGCGATCTGCACCGCGTTCAGCGCCGCGCCCTTGCGCAGATTGTCGGCCACAATCCAGAGCGACAGGCCGCTCTCCACGGTCGGGTCCTTGCGGATGCGGCTGACGAAGGTCGCGTCCTCGCCGGCGCATTCGATCGGCGTCACATAGCCGCCGTCCTCGCGCTTGTCGACGACCAGAACGCCCGGCGCCGCGCGCAGCAATTGGCGGGCGCGGTCGGCGGTGATGGGCTGTTCGAACTCGATGGTCACCGCCTCGCTATGGCCGACGAACACCGGCACGCGCACGCAGGTCGCGGTGAGCTGGATGTCGGGGTCCAGGATCTTCTGCGTCTCCACCATCATCTTCCACTCCTCCTTGGTCAGGCCGGAATCGAGGAAGTCGTCGATATGGGGGATGACGTTGTAGGCGATCTGCTTGGTGAAGCGCTCGACCTCCACCGGGTCGGCCACGAACACCGCGCGGGTCTGGCGGAACAGTTCGTCCATCGCGTCCTTGCCGGCGCCGGACACCGATTGATAGGTGGACACGACCACGCGCTTGATCGTCGCCGCGTCGTGCAGCGGCTTCAGGACGACGACAAGCTGCACCGTCGAGCAATTGGGATTGGCGACGATGCCTTTCTTGATGCCGTTCAGGGCATCCGCGTTCACCTCCGGCACGACCAGCGGCACGTCGCGGTCCATGCGCCAGGCGCTGGAATTGTCGATCACGATCGCGCCCTGCGCCGCGATCTTCGGCGACCAGGTCTTGGAGACGGCGCTGCCGGCGCTCATCAGGACGATGTCGGTGCCTTTGAAGTCGAAATAGTCGAGCGCCTTGACCTTGAGGTTGCGGTCGCCGAACGAGACTTCGGTGCCGATCGAACTGGTCGATGCCAGCGCCACCACCTCGCTTGCCGGAAAGGCGCGCTCGTCGAGCACGGCCAGCATCTCGCGGCCGACATTGCCTGTCGCACCCACCACCGCCACTTTGTAGGACATCGCAGAACCCGCCGGAAATTCGCGCGTTCCCATACGCCAAATGGGCGGCCGCGGGAAGCTACCAGGTCAGCTTGAGCTTGAACCCGCGGCCGTCCACGACGCCGTCCAGCACCGTCTTGTCCGACGGCGCCTCCTCGACGCGGATGCGGAACAATTCGGCATGGCCGCCCGCTATGCCGAGCCGCGCGGCGATGACGTCGCCGACCGGCCGCTCCTGCGGCGGGACGATGGGCAGGCGGCCGGTCCACGCCGTCTCGGCCGACGGCTCGGCCCTGGCGGGAAGCGGCTGGGCGTTCGGGATCACGAGCGCGGCAGCCTGCGCCGCCGTGCTCGTGCCCAAAGCGGCGAGCGACATGAGCATCCAGAACCATCGGGCGCGCATCGGGCACCGCCTCCTCATTGCAGCGTAAACGCGCGCGCCGAAGGCTTCGTTGCGGTATGTCGGCGTCGCGGCGGCCCTAAATCGCGCCCGTTTCGCGCAAACGCACGATCTCGGCCGGCGACAGGTCGAGGATGCCGGACAGGACCTCATCGGTGTGTTCGCCCAGAAGCGGCGGGGCGTTGCGGTATTCCGGCGGGGTCGCGGCCAGGCGCAGCGGACTGGCGACCAGTTGCATCGGTCCGGTCGCGTGTGCCATGGCGATGGTCAGGCGGCGGGCGATGGCCTGCGGATCGGCAAAGACCTGATCGACGCGGTTGATGGGACCGCAGGGCACGTTTGCGGCCTCGAGATCGGCGATCCATTGCGCCGTGCCGCGGGTGGCCAATACCGGCGCCAGGATGTCGATCAGGGCCAGCCGGTTTGCGACCCGCGCGGCATTGGTCGCGAAGCGGGGTTCGGCCGCGATGGGCGCAATCCCCGCCGCCGCGGCGAAGCGGCGGAACTGGTTGTCGTTCGACGATGCCAGGATCAAATGTCCGTCGGCCGTCGCGAACACCTGATAGGGCACGATATTGGGATGGGCATTGCCCAGCCGGCCCGGGATCACGCCGCCCACGAGATGGTTCGTCGCCTGGTTCGCCAGCGCCGCCGCCTGGCAGTCGAACAGCGCCATGTCGATGTCCTGGCCCTCGCCGGTGCGCGCCTGGTGGATCAGGGCCGCCAGGATCGCCACCGCGGTGTAAAGCCCGGTCACCAGATCGCTCACCGCCACGCCGACCTTCATCGGCTCGGCGCCGGGCTCGCCGTCCTTCTGGCCGGTCACGCTCATCAGCCCGCCCATGCCCTGGATGACATAGTCGTAGCCGGCCTTGTCCTTGTACGGACCGTCATGGCCGAAGCCGGTCAGCGAGCAATAGATCAGCGCCGGGTTTTCCGCCCGCAGGCGTTCGGGATCGAGGCCGTATCTGGCGAGCGTACCGGTCTTGAAATTCTCCACCACGACATGGGCCCGTCGCGCCAGCCGCTTGATCAGCGCCTGGCCTTCCGGCCGGGACATATCGACCGTTACCGATTTCTTGTTGCGATTGGCGGTCAGGAAATAAGTCGCGTCGCCCGGCGCGCCGTCGGGATTGGTGAGGAAGGGCGGCCCGAAGCGCCGCGTCTCGTCGCCTTCGCCGGGCTTTTCGATCTTGATCACCTCGGCGCCGAGATCGCCCAGGACCTGCGTCGCCCAGGGCGCGGCCAGCACGCGCGAAAGATCGAGAACCCGGATATGTGACAGCGCGCCCATGGGGGCGCATCCGTGCACGATCCCCCCAAACCCCGCAAGACGGCTGGCGGGAGCATCCGAAAGGCCGGACGCTCCCGCTTATGCGGATGCCGTCTTAGCGCGGATCGATGACGGCGCGGCGGTTCTGCGGCTCGCGCACATGGTGGCCGGTCGGCACCGCGAGGTCGGGCGAGGCATGGGTTTCGATGGCGCCGGCGGCCATGCCGTCGCGGACGAGTTCGTCCTTCACGGCTTCGGCGCGGCGCAGCGCCAGGTCCTCGCAGTGATGCTCGGCCGTATCGCAGAAGCCCGTCACCACTTCGTGGGGCGGCGCGCCATGGCGCAACGCGTCGCCGACGGCCGCCGCGGCAGCGGATGTCAGGTTCGCCTTCTCATAGTCGAAGTACACCGTGACGACGTCATAATGTATCGGCGGCGGAGGCGGCGGGGGAGGCGGCGGCGGCGGTGGCGGCATGTGATGGCTGCAGGCCGCGAGCGTAAGCGCGGCAAATGCCGCGGCAATGGCGAATTTGGCTTTCATGACGATCCCCCGTTCATGGTATTTGGTCAGACACGGAACGCACGGAACCTGGCAATGGATGCCCAAAATCTGTGCCGAATCGATACAAATTATGTGACGTGGTTAACGCCGGCCGCGTCAGACTTCGGTCCGAACGGCCCACAGTTCGGGATAAAAGGTCAATTCGAGCGCCTTCCTCAGGTAGTTCACCCCGGACGTCCCCCCGGTGCCCGGCTTGGCGCCGATGATGCGCTCCACCGTCTTCATGTGGCTGAACCGCCAGAGGTGGAAACGGTACTCCAGATCGACCAGCTTCTCGGCCAGTTCATAGAGGTCCCAATGGGTTTCGACGTTGCGATAGACCGCGCGCCAGGCATCGATCACGCGCGCATCGGCGACATAGGCTTGCGAGAAGTCGCGCTTCAATTTGTCTTTCGGTATCTTCAGTCTGCGGCGCGCCAATAGCGTGAGCGACTCGTCATAGATGCTCGGCTCCGTCAGCGCCGCGCGCACCTGGTCCCGCACGGCCTTGTCGGGTTCGAATACGCGCGCCATGGCGGCGTTCTTGTTGCCCAGGCGAAATTCCAGCATGCGGTATTGGAAGGACTGGAAGCCGGACGATTTGCCCAGGCTGTCGCGGAAGCTGGCATAGTCGAACGGCGTCATGGTCGACAGGATCTCCCAGGACTGGATCAGCAGCGCCTGCACCCGCGCCACCCGCGCCATCATCTTGAACGCGGGGCCCAGTTCGTCCTTGCGGATCTGGCCGATCGCCGCGGTGATCTCGTGAAGGCAAGCTTCATCCACAATTCGCTTGCCTGATGAATGACGATGAAAAGCGTCTCGTCATGCGCGCCGGAGAGCGGGCGCTGGCTGGCGAGCAGCGTGCCCAATCCGAGATAGTCGCCATAGGACATGGCGCCGCGAAGGTCCCAATGCACGGCCTCGCCCGTGAGATCGACGGCGCCGGGGGCAGGCCTGGCGCGCGCTTTCCGTATGGGCATGGGGAACCTTAACTATGGTGCGCGTGACGCATTAGCGGCCGCCGAGTCCCGATGCTAAAGTGGCCGCCGCAGCCACACAACGAGCATAAAACATGGGAAACGCTTGGAAAGCGGGGGTTTGCCTTGTCGCCGTCGCGACGGTCTGGGCGGGCGAAGCGCAGGCGGCGCGCCGGCCGGCGCTCAAATGCGCCCAGCCCTCCGAGGTCGCGGCCATCCAGACCACCGTCGTGGACCAGCAGCTCGTCGATGCCGCCTTGACCTGCGGCGATGCCACCCGCGAGGGCTTCAACAGCTACCGCACCTCCTTCGGGCAGGAGCTGCGCGGTTCCGACAAGCTGCTGCTCACCATGTTCAAGCGGATCTATGGCGGCTCGCGCGGTGACGCGGCCTACAACCTGTTTAAGACCGACATGGCCTCCAAGGCCGAGCTGCGCCGGGTGCACGACGCGTCCGGATTCTGCCAGGCCGCCAATCTGGTGCTCGCGGCGGCCAACGCGCCCGCCAAACCGGCGCTCCGGGACTTCGTCGCCGGCGTGCCGATCTCCGACAGCGAGACGCCGGTCGATTCCTGCGCCGTCAAGGTCGATATGAGCTTCAAGGGCGTTCAGGCCGGGCCGGCCGTTCGGCCGAAGCCGCGCCCGCCGCAGCCGGACGATCCGCCGGAAACCACCTTGGTCGCGGCAGCGGAGCCGCCTGCGCCCGCCGGCGTGAAGGTCGGCAGCCTGACATGCAGCATCTCCAGCGGTTTCGGCTTCATCTTCGGCTCGGAAAAAGCGCTCAAATGCTCCTACGCGCCCAACAGCGGCACCGGCGAGCACTACACCGGTACGTTTTCGAAATACGGGATCGATATCGGCTATGCCGACAATGCCACCTTGGTCTGGGGCGTGGTGGCGCCGACCTCCGACGTCCGCGCCGGCGCGCTGGAGGGCGATTATGCCGGGGCCACGGCCGGCGCGACCTTCGGTGTTGGGCTCGGGGCCAATGTCCTGATCGGCGGATTGGACAAGTCGATCGCGCTGCAGCCGGTCAGCGTCCAGGGCAATACCGGTCTCAACGTCACGGCGGGCGTCGCGGTGATCGCCTTGAAATACGAGCCCTGATCGGCCGCCGCCGCCCGGGTTGGGGCCAAGCGCCTTACGGCGTCGCAACGACCCATTGACCGGATGCGCATCGCCGCACAAACGAAAAGGGCGGGCCGCAAGGCCCGCCCTTTCGCATATTCGAAGCGAGGTGGCGGTTAGCCGCCCAGATCGATGACGGCGCGGCGGTTCTGCGGCTCGCGCACGCCCGGACCGGTCGGCACCAGCGGATCGTGGAAGGACTTGCCCACGATCTCGATGCCACCGCCATCCAAGCCTTCG
Source organism: Rhizomicrobium sp. (assembly GCA_036398875.1). Lineage (GTDB taxonomy): Bacteria > Pseudomonadota > Alphaproteobacteria > Micropepsales > Micropepsaceae > Rhizomicrobium. The sequence continues at coordinate 143 of DASWOE010000138.1, read as the reverse complement.
CGGACCATCTCGTCCTTGACCGACTGGGCGCGTCGGATCGACAGCGCCTGGTTGTATCTGTCGGAACCGACCGTATCGATATGGCCGGTGACCAGCACCTTGACGAAGCCATTGGCCTTCGCCGTGCGAACGGCTTCCTCGAC
>DASWOE010000137.1:0-4074 GCA_036398875.1 Rhizomicrobium sp. | reverse complement strand
TTCCACTTCCTGGGTCAGTTCCAGGACGTCCGGCTCGGCATGGGGCGCGGCCGAGGCGGGCGCGGGGTGCGGCGCATCGGTGGAGTCCTCCGAGATGATCTTGCGAATGGAGGCGAGAATCTCCTCCATCGTGGGTTCATGTTGCGGGCTCGACGCCATGACCGGAACTCCAAGATTTGCGCGAAGGGTGTCTGGCTAGACCCTAGGACAGTGAGGGGCAGAAGGCAAAAAAATCGTTAACGGTTTGCGATTTGTCGATGACGGCGCGATGAATCCGGCACCGGCGCGGAACCGCGCTCAATCGCTGCCGCCCAGGCCGATCCAGCGTCCCGCGTCGTCGTCATAATGCTCCAGCGGATCGTAGAATTTGACCTTGAGCCCGAGCGTCCTGGCGGTCAGCGCGCCGTCCGCCGCCATCACCTGAAACGCCGCGACTTCGGCGTTGCGCTTGGCGCTGATCAGCGCCACGGACGCGTTCAGGAGCTCCTGCTCGGCGTTGAGAACGTCCAGAATCGTACGCCCGCCGACCTGCTGCTCCTTGGAGACGCCGTCGAAGGCGATTTCGTTGGCCCGGACCGCCGCCTCGTTGGAGGCGATGGAGGCCTCGGCCGATTCGAACTGGGCCCACGCGGTCGCCACCGCGTCGCGCACCTGGCGGTCGGAGACCGTCACGCCGAGCTGGGCCTGGGCGTGCAGCTCGCGCGCCTGACGCACCGTCGCCTCCTCCACCCCCGCCTGATAGAGCGGCACGTTGAGCTGGCCGGTCACGGTGACGGCATGGTCGGCGGTGTGCGGCGTGCCGGCGTTGAAGGTTCCGGTCGGCGACACCACCGAGCCCTGCTGATAGCCGTATTGTCCCTGCACGGAGAATGTCGGCAGCAGCGCGCCGAGCGCGTCGTCCACCGCATAGTTCGCCGCCACCTCGTTTTCCCGCGCCTGGAGCATCGACGGGTTCTGCTTGAGCGCCAGCGTCACGGAATCATCGACGCCGCTGGGCAGCGCCGGCGGCAGGGCCGGCTCGCTCTCCAGCGTCTCCGGCTGGCGGCCGATGGCTTGCAGGAAATTCGCGATGCTGATGGCGCGCTGGCTCTGCGCCGCCGTCAGGTCGGACAACGCGCCGGCCAGCCGCGCCTCGGACTGCGCCACGTCGGTGCGGGTCAGCGAGCCGGCGCTGAACTGCGCCTGGGTCGCGTCGCGCTGTTTCGTCAGGACTTCGACATTGTGCTGGCGCAGGCGCAGGATCGCGGTGTCGCGCACCACGTCCATATACGAGGTCGCGGCGCTCAGCAGCACCGTCTGCTCGGCGGCGAGAAGCTGGGCCCGGCCGGCCCGCACCAGCGCCTTGGCGCGGCCGATCTCGGCATAGGTGCGCCCGCCCCGGAAGATCGGCTGGGTCAGCGTCAGCGCGCCCTGCAGCGGATGCGACGAGATGCTCGAAAACGTGCCGAAGCCCGGCACGGTCTGCGGGAAGAAATAGAACTGTTCATAGGCATAGGTGCCGCCGGCCGAGATGGTCGGCCGCCAGGCGCCATTGGCGATGGCGACGTTTTCGTCGGTCGCGCGCAACGCGGCCTGCTGGGCGGCAAGCTGCGGATTGGTCTCATAGGCGATGGCGAGCGCCTCGCCCAAGGTCAGGCTCGGCTTCTCGGCCGGTGGCGGCGGCAATGGCGACGCAACGGGGGCGGCGGCCGCCATCTTCGCGGTCCGCGGCCTGACGGCATGCTTGGCGGCGGCGGCCGGCGCGATCAGCGCGACGGCCAGCAGCGGCAGCACCGCGACGCGAAAGCTCGATCTCATTTCAAATCCCCTTCTCCGCCCCTGACATGGGGACGTCAGAAGACGAATCCAACCACTTTCTTGAACCCGGTCAGCGGCGGGACCGAGGCGTCGAAATCCGCGCGGCTGCCGATGCTGCCCTTGTCCCGCACGAAGAGGTGGGCGCGGCCCTGCCCGCCCGCGTTCACGATCGCGACCAGGCGGCCGCCCTCGGCAAGCTGCGCGAGCAGCGAATCGGGAACGGCATCGACGGCGCCATTGATCACGATGACGTCGTAGGGGGCCTTGACCTTGACCCCTTCGGTCAGGCTGCCCTGCGTGACGATGGCATTGGCCGCGCCGCTCGCCGGCACCATGTCGGCGGCGATGCGCACGAGGTCCGCGTCCTGATCGAGCGCGATCACCGATTTGACGATCCTGGCCAGCACGACGGTGGAGTAGCCCGTGGCGCAGCCGACATCGAGCGCGTGGTCGGTCGGGCGCAATGCCGCCAGTTGCAGCAGCTTGGCGAAGCTGCGCGGATCGGACAGGTATCGGCCCGGCGCGATCTCCACCGGCACATCGGCATAGGCCAGGGCGCGCCGCGCCGCGGGCACGAAGCGCTCGCGCGGCACGGCGTTCATCGCCGCCTGGATGCGGGTGTCGGTGACGTCATTGGCGCGGACCTGGGCCTCGACCATGTGGAAACGTTGCGTGGCGTAGTCGGCCATGGCGATTCGCTGCTTTCGTAAGGCTGCACGGCTTATAGGGGGCCGTTCCCGGCCTGACAACGCGGGGCAAGAGCGCGGGCTGTTGTCGCGCGGCACAGAGTTCTGATATAGCCCGCCCTCTGCCGAAAACCGTGCGACTGTGCGGGCTTACCCTGAGCGAGGCCACGTGGCGGAGTGGTGACGCAGCGGACTGCAAATCCGCGAACCCCGGTTCAATTCCGGGCGTGGCCTCCAATCCTCACATCGTCCAGGTCCGCACCGCGAACCAGCCGATCGACGCGGCGTAGAGCGCCGCGGCCGACAGGCCCAGCGAGGCGAGACCGGCATAGACGCGGATGAAGGCCGGCGCGTCCGACCTGCGGATGCTCAGCACCAGACCCGCCAGGGCGAACAAGGGGAACAGGATGCTCGCGGCCATGACGGCGAGCGAATACCAGCCGACCTGCGCCAGCTGGCGCACCGCCGTCGCGCCGGAGTCGGCGTAAGCCAGGATCGGCAGCGTGAAGGTCACCGCCATGGCCGTGAGGGAGAGCAGCGGCAGCAGGCGCAGGAACAGTCCGCCGCGGCCTGCGAGCCGCCCGCGCAGCCGCCCCACGATCCAGGGGACCAGCATCGCGACGCCGACCACGGCACCCAGAGCGATCAAGGCGGCCACGGCGCCACAGGCCAGCACCAGCCAGAACGGCACCTGCTCCTGCGCGCTGAAGGCGCCGATGCGATAGATCCGGCCGCGGTCCTCCACGAAGGCGCTGGAAGCCTCTTCGCGGTCGGCGCGGCGGAAGCTGTGGGCATCGACCGGATACCAGTCGTACCCGCCGGTCACGAGCTTGCCGTCGCCGGCCGTCACCCGCGCGAATCCCAGAACATCCGTATACGGACGCAAAAGCGCGTTGGAGGGCGTGATGTTGCGGTAGAAGCCGGCATAGCGCGCGATGTCGGCCGGCGCGGTCCTCGCGACCGGCGGCGGCGCGCGCGGCAAGCCGCGGGTCAGAAAGGCCTGGACCATGTGCGAGAGCGGCGTGGCGAAATCGACGCCGTCGCCGCCATTGGCCATCAGCACATAGCCGGACCGGCTGCGCAGGTTGTAGCCCATCACGGCGGTGAAGGAATCGATGCTGCCATTGTGGCCGCGAAAGGCCGGCCCGCTGTCGGGAAACGGCGCATTGCCCAGAGCATAGGCGTTGTGGAAGCCGTATTTCGCGCCGAGATCGGACTGCGAACTTTCGATCCGCGCGACCGATTGCGGCGTGAGCACCTCGCGGCCGTCGATGCTGCCGCGGCCGATGAAGAAACGCGCGAGCTGCGCCAGTTCCCGCGCGCTCACATTGAGCGAGCCGGCCGGCTTCAGCACGATGTACTGATAGGGCGTGACGCTCCCGTCCGGCCCATAGCTTTTGGCGATGCGCCGCGCGAGATCTTGCGTCAGGTCGAAATCGGCCGTCGCCATTCCCAGCGGGCGCAGCACGGCGTCGCGCGCATAGGCGTCGAAGGTCCTGCCGCTCGCCTTTTCGACGATCAGGGCGGCGACCGCCGGGCCGGCATTGTTGTAGACGGTGAACGCGCCGGGCTTCCACCGGCTGACGAATTC
>DASWOE010000136.1:0-4438 GCA_036398875.1 Rhizomicrobium sp. | reverse complement strand
GGATCGGCCGGTACTTCGCCGTCGGTGCTTCCAGATTCAGCACGGCCTGCCAACCGAAAACAATTCTTTTGGTTCGGCTCCCGGGGTTGGCCTCCGGCTCCGCGATCCGACTGCAGATGTCGCGCATTTCCTGCTTCAGACGCGTCCTGTACGTCGTCGCAAGCGCGGCCGGCGAGGGAAGCCGCGGACGCGCGCGGTTCCCCTTTCCCCGCTTGTTTCCGGACATCGAGGCGGCTGAAGGGCCGGATTTTCGCCTGCGACGCTTTTGGACGCACTCTTCCAGGCCCTTCAGGATCAGCTTGAAGTCGGCTTCGACCGTTCGGCTGGAAATTCTGACATGCTGGACGACTTGGTACGCATACTTCATGGGCGTGGCATCGACGTTGACGATACAAAGAAGTCCGGAACGCCCGTCCGGATCGCGACCGAAGGCCGTGGCGAATTCGAGCCGGGTCCATTTTCGCTTGAAGTAGTCCGGGGTGACGATCGCGAGGACGATCACGTTGCGCTGAAGTTCGTTTACCAGCCGCGCCGACCAATCCTCGATACGGATGTCGGTCGGCGCGAAAAAAGTCTCGTAGCCGGCCTTCTGCAATCGCGCGTTGACACGCTTGGCGAGCGTCTGCGCCTTGGAGCAATGGCTGACGAAGATTTTGGGCTTTGTCGTGAGCATGAGAAGTTTGGCAATGGTCGAGTTCGAGGAAGAAGGTTCGCCTTGTCGGCTCAAGAACGTCAATTGCGCAAGGATGCTATCGCGTCAGCGCCAGCCGCCGCCAGTCCATGCCGGCCCGATTATCCGGTGGACGCGGCCATGGAGCGGTTCTGCCGCCATGGCGGCGCGCCGCCTCCAAGCGGTCGCGCAGCTTCGTCAGGGCGACGCCAGCCGTTTTGCGTCCCCCGCCAACGGTTGATAGGCCTCGCTGGTCTCTTCGGTCGGGTTCTTTGCCGACCATCGGACAACCGATTTCCGCTGCGTCAGTGTTCGCATCGGCTCGACGCTGGCGGCGGCGCGGCGTAAATGTCGTTGCAAACGCCATATTCGGGAGACGATGCCAGTGGACTTCTCCATTCCCGCGCCCATCAAGACGCTGCTTGCGGATATCGACGCCTTCATCGAGCGCGAGATCGTGCCGCTGCAGAAACAGGACGACAACGACCGCTTCTTCGACCACCGCCGCGAATGGGCGCGCACCGATTTCGAGCATGGCGGCCTGCCGCGCAAGGAATGGGAGGATCTGCTGCGCGAGATGCGCCGGCGCGCCGACAAGGCCGGCTTCCTGCGCCTCGCTTTGCCGGAGGAATTCGGCGGCAGGAACATCGGCAATCTCGCCATGGCGATCATCCGCGAGCATCTCGCCGCAAAAGGGCTCGGCCTGCACAACGACCTGCAGAACGAATCCTCCGTGGTCGGAAATTTCCCCCAGGTGCTGATGATGCGCGACTTCGGCACCGAAGAGCAGAAGAAGACGATATTGCCCGGCATGCTGAACGGCACGATGCGGCTCGCCTTCGGCCTGACCGAGCCCAAGCACGGTTCCGATGCGACCTGGATGGAGACCCGGGCGGTGCGCGACGGCAATGGCTGGCGCATCAACGGCGAGAAGATGTGGAACACCGGCGTCCATGTCGCCACCCACGACATGGTGTTCTGCCGCACCTCGGGCGCCGACGGCGACGCGCGCGGCCTGAGCTGCCTGATCGTGCCGATGAACGATCCCGGCGTGACGATCGAGAGCTATCAGTGGACCTTCAACATGCCGACCGACCACGCGCATGTCTCGTTCAAGGACGTCTGGGTGCCCGATGGCGCGGTGTTCGGTCCGGTCGACAACGGCCTCGTCCTGGCGCGCCATTTCGTCCACGAGAACCGCATCCGCCAGGCGGCGTCCGGCGTCGGCGCGGCGCAGTACTGCATCGACGAGAGCATCGACTATGCCAACGCGCGCAAGCCGTTCGGCAAGCCGCTCAGCCGCAACCAGGCGATCCAGTGGCCGCTGGTCGAGCTCAACACCGAGGCGGAGATGGTGCGCTGGCTGATCTACCGCACCGCCTGGGAGATGGACCGCATGACCGGGCCGGAGATCCAGCTCTATCTCTCCGACAAGGTCTCGATGTGCAATTACCGCGGCAACCGGCTGGTGTGCGAGGCGGCCGACTGGGCGATGCAGGTGCATGGCGGCTGGGGCTATTCGCGCCACAAGCAGTTCGAGCACATCTACCGCCACCACCGCCGCTACCGCATCACCGAAGGCAGCGACCAGATCCAGATCCGCAACGTCGCCGGCCACATGTTCGGCTTCATCGGCAAGAACCGCAGGCCCGAATAAGGCGCCCCCGGCACTAGGGATTCATACGTAGTGCCCCGCGCGCGCCGGCGGCGCCGATGCCACGGGGCCAAAATATCCGCGGCGCGGGCCGGGATTTTCGCGGCCGGGGCAGGCCTCGTCCGGATGATCCGTGGACGGATGATATGCAATGGAGCGATTGCGGTAACCTTTCATTCGCCCTGTCGATAGCCGGGATTCTGCATCTTCCGGTTGTTCTGCGCATACCGCCGGACAACCAGCTGCTTACGGCATTTCGCCGTGCGGCGCCAAGGAAGGAAAAATCATGACCCGTCCAAGTCGTTCTCTCCTGTGCTGTGCGGCGTTTGCCGCGTCCCTCGCCATCGTGACGTCCGGCCCGGCTTTCGCCACGGGCTCGCCGCTGGCGAGCAGCGGCAACGCGCTCCTCACGCCGCCGCTTTCGGGTTCGTCCGCCGTGACCCTGAACAACAAGCCGATCGCCAGCCTGCCGGCGGCCGGCCTTGCGGTCAACGCGCTGTCCACCGCGCCGCAGACCGGCTCGGCGATCACGGCGAACGTCGACAGCGGCAATGACGTGGCGTCCGTGCGCTCCAGGACCGGCACGCCGGCGGCCCTGGCCCCGGTGGCAGCGACGGTGGCGCCGCTCAATCCGGTGGAGAAGGGCGTGGTCAACAGTGTCGCCGGCACGTTGTCGTCGCACACCAGCGGCCATTAGGCGTTTTCGTCCGGGCGGGGGCGCGTTCCTGCAACCGTCCGGGCGATCCCTCGACGCATGGCGGTCTCGCAAATGCGGTTGACGCTGCCGGGCCGCTGGTTCCTGGCCTTCCTGCTGCTGCTGCCGGCCGGCGCCCGGGCGCAAACGGCGATGGGAACGGTCGTGCGCCGGGTGGAGGTCGCGGGCTCGACCCTGCCGCCCTCGGCATTGGCGAACGCGACCGCGCCGTTCGTCGGCACCCGCCTCGACCGCGCCGGGCTGCAGCATCTCGCCGATGCGCTGTCCGCGCGCTATTCCGGCAGCGATGTCGCGCTTTATACCGTTACGGTGCCCGACCAGGATCTCGCCGCCGGCACGGTGCGCCTTGCGGTCTATGAGGGCTTCGTCGAGGCCGTCGAGACGCATGGAGACACGCGGCGGAGCGCGGACCTGGTCGCGGCCTATGGCAAGCGGCTCGCGGCGGAGCGGCCGCTGCGCAAATCGACCCTGCAGCGCTACGTCTCCTTCCTGCGCGACATCGCCGGGATCACGGCGGACGTCGCGATCCTGCGCGGCGACCGCCCCGGCGCGGTGCGCCTGTCGGTCCGGATCGAAACCGCCAGCCGAAAATTCACCCTGGCGATCGACAATCAGGGACAGACGCGCCTGGGTCCGGTCGAGCTGCAGATGGGCGCCGAGTTCTACGGCCTGCTGCGCGACGGCGAACGCACCCAGCTCAGCTATCTCGCCTCGGCGATGGCCCGCCGCCTGCAATTCGTCGCGCTGTCGGACAGCCAGGTGCTGGACGATGACGGCACGGTCCTGCGGGCCGATCTGAGCTTCCTGCGGACGCGGCCGCAGGGCGCGGTCGGGGTGGGCGAGGCCAAGGCCGCGCAGCTCGCCATCGCCCACACCTTCCTGCGCAATTTCGATGACGAGCTGACGGCGTCGCTCGGCCTCGACGTCTCGCGCGCCTCCAATGCGACCTACGGCGCCTTTCATTCGAGCGACCGGCTGCGCACGTTGCGGATGCTCGTGTCCTATGTGTCGAGCGATGCGGACAGCTATGCGGCGGTCACCGCCGGCGCCGGCATCGGCATCGACGATTTCGGCGCGGCGGTCGGCCCGGGCTTCGCGGGCATCCCCGGCTTTCACAAGCTGACATTGCAGGCGGTCCTCAACCGCGCGCTCGACGACCACCTCGTGCTTCGGCTGAAGGCCGTGGCGCAATACGGCGCCGACCGGCTGCCGTCGTCGGAGCTCTACACCTTCGGGGGAAGCGATATCGGCGCGGCCTTCGCGCCCGCCTCGGTTTCAGGCGACAGCGCCGCCGGCGCCCGTGTCGAGCTCGGCTACCGCGCGCCATGGCTGCGCGGCGGGGAGCTTTACGCGGCGGTCGATGACGGCGCCGGCTGGCTGAGGGTGCGGCCGCCCTGGC
>DASWOE010000135.1:0-8025 GCA_036398875.1 Rhizomicrobium sp. | reverse complement strand
GGGCGGACTGGGCCGCTGCCTGCGAGGCCGACTGGGCCGCCGCGAAACGCGACGCCATCGAGGCGGACTGCGTCGCCGCTTGCGAGGCGGCCTGCGAAGCAGCCTGGCTGTCCTTCGCCACCGTCTGGAAGGAATCGGTCTGCATCATTTCGGGGACGGTGGTGTCGCCGGTGACGACGTCGCCCTCATGGACCTGGCCGGCCTGATAGCGGCTCATCGCGGCGACGGTGCCGGCGGTGTGGCCCGGCCTCGCCGGATAGAACTGGCTGCCGATCGCAACGCCACCTGCAACGACAGCGAGAACGGCGGCGCCTGTCAGCAACTTGCCCTTGCTGAACCTGGAATTGCTCATTGCGGTAATCCCCTCAAATTCACGTTGGGCAACACTTGGTCGCGCCAACGCGAACCGTCAAGCAAAGTCGATCACAGCAGATGATGTCGGTCGCTTTTTCCGGCCGAGCTGAAGATCGTCGAGACCCCGTTTCTGCATGGATTATCTGCATAAAACAACATGTTAGTTGGCAATCGGCACGACGATTGCGATTCCGGCGGGATGACGGCCCGACCGGCCGCCATCGGCGGGGCTGTGATCGACTTGATTTTGCCATCTTGCGACCGCGCCAACGATTGTTAACGTCGCACGATGGGGGACGTGATCGCAGGACCTGAAAAGACGGATGCGAAGCGATCGGTCAGGATCGCCGATGCCCTCGCGCGCGACAGCGTATTTGCGGCGCTGCCGCCGGCGCGGCTCATGATTCTGGCGGAGTCGGGCACATTCCTGCAATTGGAGAAGGGTCAGCGCCTGTTCGGCCATGGCGACCGCTCCGATGCGGCCTATGCCGTCCTGATCGGGGAAATCGAGATCACGATCCCCGGCATCGACGGGCGCCCGGTCTGGCTGGCGCGCATCGGCTCGGGCGCGATGATCGGCGAGATGGGCGCGATCGATGGGGCGCCGCGCGTGACCGATGCGGCGGCGACGCGCCGCTGCGAATTGCTGCGCATCGACCGCCAGCTCATCCTCGACGCCATGCTGGCCGAACCGAAGGCGACTTTGGCCCTTCTCGGCGTCCTGATCCGGCGGCTGCGCGAGACCGATGCGCTGGTCGAACGCACCGCGTCGATGGAACTCGGCAAGCGGCTGGCGCGCTTTCTTCTGATCGAGGGGGTGAACGGCACCATCCTGCACAATCAATCGGAAATCGGCCACCACATCGGGGCGTCGCGCGAGGCGGTCAACCGCAAGCTCGAAAGCTGGCGCCGGCAGGGCTGGGTGGAGCTTTCCCGCACGGGCCTGCATGTCCGCAACCGCGCTGCCTTGCTCGCCGTGTGCAAGCGAAACGCCAAGCTGCACATCTGATCCGCGGCGCGGCAGAGCGGTGCCGTCAATAGTCGAACTGATAGGTAATGCCGACGCTGCTGCCATTGTCCTGCGCCGGCGTGCTGGGAACCGACGCGGCTGTCGTGGCGGTGTTCACGGTCGCCTGCAGCTTGAGGTTCTTCGTCAGATCGTATTGCACGACGGCGCGCGTGCCGCCGGACAGGTTCTGCCGCGCCCCGAGATAAAGTCCGTTGGCGACATAGCGTCCCGCCTCGATCGTGGCGCCGCCGAGCGCGCCGCTCGCCGCCCCGTCGCTGCCGATGGCGAGCCGGTCGAGGCCCAGGCTCTTGCGCACCGTCTCGACCGGATTGAAGCCGGAGCCGATGCCGGCAAGCGAGGCCAGGGCCTGCGCGACCTCGGCCAGTTGCACAGCGGAAAGCTGCTTGACGCTCTGCTGGAAGAAAAGACGCGACAGGACTTCGTCTTCCGGCAGCGACGGCGTGCTGGACAGCGCGATATGCGGCGCCGAGGCATAGCCGGTGATCTTCAGCGTCGCGGTCACGCCGCCGGACGTCGTCTGCGCCGCGAAGTCGAGCGTCGGGTCGAGGCGGTAGCGCAGGCTCTCGCCGTCGAACCCGACCGCGCCGGATTGGATCTCGAGCGTCTGTCCCGCGACGCTCAGCGTGCCGCGCCGCAAGGTGAGGGCGCCCAGCACGCGCGGTGCGTCGCTCGTGCCCGCGATCCTCAAATCGCCGTACAAGGCGGCGTCGAGCCCGCGCCCGCGCACGGTGATATGGTCGGGAACCGACAGCGCCAGGTCGAGGCCGACGGCGCCATTTGTCTCCGGCGGGGGATCTGGCGGCCGTCCGCGCCGGCGCACGTCGAGCTTGGCGATATCGGCCGGAAGCGTCTTCGGCAGGTCGATCTCGCCGGAGATCACCGTGACTTTGCCGGCCAGCGTGATCTGCTCGGTCAGCTTGCCGCTGAGCGTGATGTCGCCGTCGAAGCGCGCGGTCATGCGGTCGCTGACGATCGGCTCGGCGGCGTTTGCCTTCAGGGCGATGGCGACGGGCATTCCCGGCGTGCCGAAATCCACGGTGCCGGAACCGGAAAGCGTGCCGCGATGCGCCTTCGCCGTCAGGTCCGACAGGCGCAGCGTGGCGCCGTCGGCAATCACATTCGCCTGGATGTCGCGCAGGCTGAAGCTGTGGGCGAAATCGCTGAACGTGCCTTCCGACAGCGTGAAGCCGCCCGCGAAGCGCGGATGCGCCAGCGTGCCGGCGACGCCGCCATCGACCGCTATGTGTCCGCCGACCGTCTGTCCGACAGCCGCGGTATAGGCATTCGCGATGGCGAGATCGGCGGTGCCGTTGGCGTGCAGGCTCACCGCGCCGCCCGGCCGCAGCGGAAACGCACCATCGATGTCGAGTTGAAGCTGGCTGCCCGCCGCCAGATGCGCGGCGATGGAGGCGTTCGCGCCATGCAGCGCGCCTTGCGCGTCGAAACGCGCAAGCGGTCCTTGGGAAACGCCCGTGATCCGCAGGTCGCGGCCGGAAACCTCGTAGGTGCCGGTGGGTGCCGCGAGCGAGCCGGTCGCATGCAAATTGCCCGAGAGCATGCCGTGAGCGGAAAGCTCGGGCACGAACAGGCGCACCAGATCGACCGAGACATTGTCGGCCGAGGCGGTGAGCGCCAGCGCCGGCGCCAGCCGGCCGGCAAGATGCAGTTTCGCCCCGCCGAAGGTCGCATCGAGGGCGTCGATGGAAATCCCGGCGGCGTAGTCGATCGTCGCGGGCCGCGCGAGCGCAAAATCCTGGCCCTTCCATGTGCCGCTCGTCCGGCGCAGATCGAGTCGATGCGCCGCGAGGTTCGCCACCGCGCTCGCGGCCGCATCCAACGGCGCGCCGTCGAGCGTCGCCTTGGCTTTGAGCTCGATCGCAAGCCGATCGAGCGGTCCGTCGAATGCGGCATCGGCGTCACCCTCGGCATTCGCCAGCGCGAAGTGGATGGCATGCGCCTTCAACGCCAGGCGCGGCGCTCCAAACGGATTGGCGACGGTGCCCGAAAGCTGGAGCCGCTCGGCTGCCACGTCGTCCACGCGCAATCCTTGCACCGCCAGCGCGATTTGCGCGTCGGTACGGCCGGCCTGCGGCGCGATGGCGATGTCGGCCTTCAGGCTTCCGGCGATCGCTCTTCCGATCAGCGGCGCGGCATCGCCCAGTTGCGTCCAGGCGATCGTCGCCTTGCCGTGAAGCCCACTGCCGTTTGCGGCCATGCCGAACGCGCCTCCGGCATGCAGGCTCTTCCATTCCGCCTTGTCGAGCGCGATCCGGAAGGCGCCCGACGCCGCGGCTGCCAGCGTGCCAGCGACGCGCACGGGCGCGCCGCCGAACCGCCCCGACAGTTCGAACGCGCCCGCTTTGGGGTGCGGCAATCCATTGGCGCGAAGCGAGAAGGCGATGCGCTCCGGCGCGAAGTCTTTCGTGCCCACCGCGCCGCTGCCCGATGCGGCGAACCGCGCATTGCCGGGCGCGCCGGTCACGCTGCCCGCGAGTTGCAGACTGCCCCGCACGGAATGCGACATGGCGGAAAGATCCGCAAGGGCGGCGTCGAAGCGATAGTTCAGGACGCCCGCCGGGCTTGAACCTGCGACATGCGCGGCGATGCCGGCGCCGACCGCCTGCGCTTGCAAGGATTGCAGTGCGCCGCCATGGAATGCTGCGCGCGCCACGAATTTCGCGGTCTTGCCGAGCAGCCGGCCGGCCGGCGAATCCGCCACGGCGTCGATGCCGCCGTCGGCCACAAGGCCGATATCGCCATCGGCGTTCGTCAGCTTCAGGTTCAGCGCGGCGCGGCCCTCGATGCCGATCCCCGCCAGCGCGGCCAAAGGCGCCAATGCGGGAAGGGTCACGGTCATCGTGCCGGCCAGCGCATCGCGCGTCTGGAGCGTGCCCTTCGCGGCGATCAGCGGATGGTCGAGCGTGAAGGCGACGGGCCGCACCGGCGCTTCGAAATCGATCCTGGCCGAGAAGCGGAAAGGCTGGCCGGCGAACAGCCCCGGCTGCTTGCCCGGCAGCGTGAGCTGCTGCACGACGCCGATGAAATCGCCGGATCCGCCGCCGGCGCGCAGGTCGGCCGCGACCGATCGGGCGCCGAAACCGCTCGCGGACGGATTTTCGATGCGCAGCGCCGCGGCGATCGTCGGCCGGTCGAATGATCCCGCCATCCGGCCCTGCGCCGAAAGCGCGGTCCAGGAAAGATCGGCGCGCGGCTTCATGGCGGGCGCGGTGGCGGCGAATTCGAGATTCGCCCGGCGCGCGATGAGGTCGATCGAACCGCTGCCGCGGGCGACGAGCGCGCCGGCATCGAGCGCGAAGCTCACGGTGTTGCGGCTTGCCGCCGCCTTCGCCTGGATCTGGAGCGTGACCGGCCCCAGCAGCGGCAGGCCGACCAGGCCGCCCGCGGCGCCGCCGCCGCTCTCCGCCACGCGCGCGGTTCCGGTGAGAATGTCGTCGGCGATCGCGCCATGGACGCGATAGGTCCCCGCGCCGTCGAGCCGCCGCATCTCCAGATCGATGCGCAGGTCGTGGCGGGAGCGGTAGCGCACGGTGCCTGAGGCCGCGAACGCGGCACGCTGGCCCAGCACCGGCTTCTCCGTCACCAGCCGCGACACGGCGAAGGCGGCGACGTCGAATTGCGTGTCCGACGAACTGCTCGCACGCGGCAGCGGCCGGCGCAGGATGTCGATCTCGCGGGCTTCCACTTTGCCGGCCGTCAGCGGGCCGAACAGGATCGACCAGACATCCCAGTCGAGCGCGACGTCGGACGCGTGCAGCCACACGCCTTGCGCATCGTGCAGTTCCACCGCGTCGGCGTGGACATGGTCCGGCAGATCGCCATGCAGGCCGGTGATCGCCACATCGCCGCAGGTGACCTCGCCGACCAGGCCCGCGATCATCGCGCGCCCGCTTTCGGTTCGCGTCGCGAAGACGAAAACAAGCGCCAACAGCAGCACCGCGCCGCCGATTGCCAGGCCCGCGATGCGGGCGATGCGATGCCAGTGCACGTCCATCAGAATGCCTGCCCCAGACCGACATAGATTTCGAACGAATCACGGTTGTCGTGTTGCGTCAGCGGTATGGCGATGCTGGCGCGGATGGCGCCGATCGGTGTGTAGTAGCGCACGCCCGCACCGGCGCCGATATTGAGCGCGCCGTTGAACGGCGTGCTGGTGTCGCTGGCCTGGCCGGCATCGACGAAGACGACCGCACCCCAGTCTTCGTCGATCCGCTGGCGGAACTCGACGGTGCCGGCGTCGATCGAGGTCGCGCCGACGGGGTTTTTGTCGGCAAACCGCGGGCCGATTGACTGATAGCGGAAGCCGCGCACCGTGCCACTGCCGCCGGCATAGAGCCGCTGGTCGGGCGGCACGTCGAGATTGGATGCGCCCTGGATGCTCGCGGCGAGCGCGCGCAGCGCGACGACCGAGCCGCCGCCGCCGGACAGATCGAAATAGGCGCTGCCCGACGCCTGCAGGATGACGAAGAACCGGCTCGTCGCGCCCAGCGCCGCCGTTGGCGTGACGTTGAGCGTCGCGCGATAGCCCTGCGTCGGATCGGCCAGCGGATTGGCGAGGCCGACGCCGTCATAGCTCGCCGTCGCGGGCAGGGCGATGAGACGATAAAGACGGCTGGTGTTCTCCTGTTCGACCTCGTCATGGGCATAGGTCAGGCCGGCGCTGCCGGACCATTGGTCCGAGAATTTGCGGCGCAGGAAAACGCCGAGCGTCTCGGCGGTCTGGCTGTAGGCGTCCAGGTCCTGCTTGACCGCGGCCAGGTTGGCTTCCAGCGCCTGGCCCGCGCCGAGAAAGCGCGGCTTGATGAACTGCGCGGAGATGTCGTAGCCGATGCCGCTCGCCGCGGTGCCGCCGATATCGGTGACGGCGGCGGACAGATTGAGCTGCTCGGCATTGCCGAAAAGATTGCGATGCGACCAGCTTGCCGAGCCGCTGACGCCCAGATCGGTCGAATAGCTGGCGGAAAAGGCGACGGTGTGCATCGGCCGTTCCTGTACGTCGAACACCAGATCGACGGTGCCCGACGGCTTGGCCGCGTCGGTGCTGCGTACGGAGACGCCGGAGAACACGCCCAGGCCGGCCAGCGTCTGGCGCGCCGTCTCGATCGCGCTGGGACGATAGAGATCGCCGCTGTGCACGGTGAGCGCGTCACGCACGAAATCGACGTTCACGTCGGTCAGGCCCTTGAACGACAGCGTGCCGAGCGTCGCGCGGGGGCCCGCATCGGCGTCGAAGGACAGATCCAGGACGCGGCGCGCATCGTCGGCGATGGCGACCGGCGGATCCACGCGCGCGAAAGCATAGCCGTCCTCCTGCAGCGTGGTCAGCAGGTCCGCCTGCGCTCCCAGCACGACCGCGGCGATGGCCGGATCGCCGGTCGATAGATGCAGCGCGTCGCGGTCCCGCGTCGGGACCGGGCCGACAAGGTCGATCCTGCCGAGCCGATAGAGCGGGCCGCGGTCGATCGCGATGGCAACGGCGACCGTCTGGCCCTCCGGCGCCTTGGCCAAGGCATCGATCAGGGCCGGATCGGACAGGTCCTTGCCCGCGATCGCGATTCTCACCGCGCCGCTGTAATAACCGTAGCTCTCGAGCACGGTCTTGATGCGGTCGCCGTCGCGCCGCGCCCGTTCGACCAGCGCGAAGGGCGCCAGCGTGCCGGCGTCGTTCAGCGTGACGAGCAGGGAGCTCGCGCGAATCGAATCCGCGATATCGCCGCTTCCCGTGAGATCGACCGAATAGGTCAACGACTCGGCGCCGCGGCTTTCCGTCGAGACGATCGTCGCCACGGCCAGGCTCAGGACCAGACAAGACGTGAAGCGGATCATATCGCTTGGCCCGGCGCCTGCTGAAGGGGGTTGCTGCGGTCTTGCGTCCAAACCCTTAATACATCCCCCGGACACGCGCACGGCCCGGTTCGCACGCACTCGTGCGGCGGTCGGCATCGGCGCGCGTTAATCCGACGCAGGAACGATCGGCGGCGCGAGATAGCCATAGCCGATGGCCGCGGCGTTCGCGTTCAGGTGCAGCGCGGCCTTCTGCAGCATGAGCAGGGCGCGCTGCGCAGCTGCAGGATCGGGATGGCCGAGCAGAAGGGCGAAGCGCGCCGCCACCGCCGGTGCAGCGAAAGACGTGCCCGTGAATGCGCCATAGCCGCGCTCCGGCCTGGCGGCGCGGACATCGACGCCGAGCGCGACGAAGGTCGCGGCATGACGGCTGGCGTCGATCTCCAGATGACGGTCCTGGTCCACCGAACTCACGCCCACCACCCCGGCATAGGCGGCCGGATAGCTCGCGGGTGCCGCCGGACCGCCATTGCCGACCGCCGCGACGACGATGCCGCCGCGCGCAAGAAAGCCGCGCACCGCCCGCTCCAGCAGCTTGTTGTCGGGCCCGGTCAGGCTGATGTTCACGACCGCGACGTCATTGGCGGCGAGCCAGTCCAGGGCGCGGGCGATCTCGAGCGCGCCGCCGCCGCCGGCCTGGCCGCCGAAGACGTCGGCGGCGAACAGCGCAGCGCCCGGAAGATAGCCCGTGAAGTCGCCGTCCTTGCCGACCAGCAGCGAGGCGATGGCGGTGCCGTGCGGCGTGGCCGGCGCATCGCCGAGCCCCGCCAGGTTCTGGA
>DASWOE010000134.1:0-5469 GCA_036398875.1 Rhizomicrobium sp. | reverse complement strand
GGGCCGGCTCGCCGCATCCCCGGCCTGCGTCGGTGCGGCGGCGAGCGCGAAGACGAAGGCGAACGCGGTTGCGGCGGTCGTGGCAGCGAACAATCTCATGATGCTGAGGCCCGTCGGGTTGGAGGGATCACGGCTTGCGCGCGATGAGATAGCGCGACCAGAAGCGCGCCATCTCGGCGAAGGCCTGCTTCTGCTCCGGCGTGCCGGCCATGTAGGACTGGAAGACATGCGCCATGCCTTCATAGACATCGAGTTCGGCATCGCCGCCCGCCGTCTTGATCGCCTGATAGAAGCGCACCGAATCGCTGAGCAGGATCTCGCGCGTACCGACCTGCAGCAGGACGGGCGGAAAGCCCCTGGTGAAGTCGCCAAAGATCGGCGAGACATAGGGGTTCTTCCAGTCCGCCGGATCGGCATAGGCGCCGAGGCCGGCCACCATGTCGTCCTGGTTCCACAGCACCGGATCGTCGTCGCGCAGCGTCATCTCGGTGTCGCTATTGCGGGTGAAGTCGATGCAGGGCGACAGCAGCACCACCGCCGCCGGCATCGGCAGTCCTTCGTCGCGCAGCTTGAGCACGCTGGCCGGCACGATATTGGCGCCGGCGGAGTCCCCGTACATGCCGATGTTCCGGGGCTCGTAGCCCTGGGCGAGCACCGCCTTGTAGACCGCGATCACCTGATCGGTGACGGTGTTCCATTTGCCTCGCGGCGCGACGGTATAATCGATCGACAGGATGCGCCGACCGAGCGCCCGCGCCATGACCGCGTCCATCGCGGCCGAGGAATGTGCCGAACCCTGTATGAAGCCGCCGCCATGGACGCGGATCAGCACCGTGCCGTCGTCCTGGAACTGCGGCGGCCGCGTCTCGAACACGCCGACGCCGCCAAGCTTGAACTCGGCGGTCGCGGCTCCGAGAGCCTTGATCGTGGCGTCGGCACCCGGCGTCGAACCGGCCACATTGGCGGCGTCTCGCGCGTCGAATTCGGCGAGCGTGTGCGGGATTCTCAGATTCATCCGCCGGGCCGCGACGCCGGGCAGCAGTTTCTGGTAGATCGCGCGCGCCTCGGGCGAGACATCCGGCGGAACGACGTCGCGCAAGGGGCCTTGCGGAGGCGGCGGCGCGACGGCGTCCTCCGCGACTGCGGGGCGCGCGACAAGGAGGGCCGATACCACGGCGAAGAGGGCCGCGCCGGCGCGGAACCATCGATCCATTGCGTTTCCCCTGTCATCCGCCCTGCGCGGTGACCGCTTTATGCCCAGCGGCGGGGGTATCCTCTCAAAAAGCGTCATGATGTCAACAGTTTTGATCACCATCGATCATTGCGCTTTGCCGAGGTAACCCTCGGTCCCCAGCCAGGCATAGAACAGGCCGATCCAATTGGTCGGCCCCAGACTGTCCCGCGTCATGCCGAGGCCGTGGCCGCCCTTCGACCACATGTGAATCTCGGCGGAACGGCCGGCCGCGATCCAGCGCATATAGGTCTGCGGCATGCCGCGGGAAATCGGATCGTCGCTTGCCGCGGCAAGGAAAAGCGGCGGCGCCTCGGTCGGCACCGGCACTTTTGGCGACAGAGAATAATAGAGCGGCGCCGCGAAGTCCGGCATGTCCTGTGCCGGCGCCGATGTCAGCACGCCATAGGTCACCATCGCTCCCGCCGAGAAACCGAGGAAGCCGATCCGGTTCGGCGCGACGCCCCAGGCGGCCGCGTGCGCGCGCACGAGATGCATCGCACGGACGCCGTCGGCGGCGGCATAGGCCGGCCAGTCGAACATGCTTTGCGGCGCATCGGCGCCCGATGTGTCCGGTCCGCCGGCAAGCGAAATCTCGCCCCTTGCGGCGCGCTCCGAAACGTCCTTCAGGCGGCCGAGATATTGCGTCAGCGCGATGAGAAATCCCGGCGTGCTGTCGGGCATCTTCACGGTGCGATATTTGAGCACGAAGGCGGTGATGCCGTGCGCCGCCAGCCAGCGCGCGACATCGGTGCCCTCAACGTCGATATTGAGGAAGCGGAAGCCGCCGCCCGGCGCGACGATCACGGCCGTGCCCGTCGCTTTTCCGGGCTGGGGGAAATAGGCCGTCAGCGTGGGCCGAACGACATTGTAGACGGCGTGTGCGCCGAACAGGGAGAAATCGTTCGGCTCCTGGGTCCACGTCTCCGAACCGGGTGCCACGCCGGGCCAGATGGCGAATTCCTGCGGCGTTGCCGGATCGGCCTTCACGCCATCGACGGTCACCGTGGCCGCGCCTTCGGAGGCCGAGCAGCCGAACGCGCCAAGGACGAGGACCAGGCCGCAGATCAGGCCAGCCAGAAGCGCTCTCGTTCGCCGCATGTCACGAACTCTCCTCTATCGATTCAATCCGCCAGCGGAATTTCGAGCGATCCGCCATAAAGCGTCTGGATCGCGACGATCGGCGAGAGCGCGGTGCTCCACAGCCCGGCACGGTTCGGATGGGCGTTGAACACCGGGAAATTCGAGGACGACACGTCGAAGCGCAGATGCGAATCCTTGTGCATCTGCCAGGCGATCGGCGTGAGGTCGAAATCGACTTCGACCTTGTCGCCGGGGCGATAGACAAGGCGCCGCGCCGCGCCGTTGCGCAGGCCGAGCGTGCTGATGTCGTCGCGGATATTGTAGACCCGGCCGTCGGCGAAATGCTCCGAGACCTTGACGGTGAAGGCCGTATCGGGGGCATCGCTTGCCACCAGCAGCTTCACATGCATCCCGCCGGCGATCAGCTGCGCCTTGGGAAATGCGGCCGAGGAGAAGGACAGCACGTCCGGCCGGCCGCATAGATCGCTTTTCTGCTCCGCCACGGCGGAGGGCACCAGGCTGGTCGATAGCGAATAGGACGTGCCGCGCGTCGGCACCGGATGGCGCGGATCGTAGCGGTAGCGCACGGCGCTTTCGCGGGCCGGCGGTCCGGCCGTCAGGCGGCCGCGCTCGCAGCCATGCGAGCGCGCCACGTCGTTCAGATAGAGCGTCAACGGCTCAGTGGTGCCCGGCCAGTCTGCATAATGCTGCCAGCGGTCGGCGCCGTTGATATAGACGTCGTAGCCGGGCGCCAGCGACGCGGGCAGCGGCTTGTCCATCAGGAAATGATCGAACCAGGCAATCGTATCGGCGAAATAATGCCGGTTGGGATGATCGACTTTCAGGTCGCCCGGCGCGCCGCCATGCTCGCCGGGGCCGAGATAAAGCACGCTTTGCGTATGCATGGGCAGATGGCGGAAGGTTTCCAGCATGCCGGGCAGGAAGAAGTCGTAGCTGCGCGCGACCATCATCACCGGCACATGCACGCCCCTGTAGGAATCGTGGATCGCCCCATAGGTCGGCGAATGCCAATAGGGATCGTCGCGCTCGGGATGCAGGAGATAGTCGCGATAGGACGGCCAGGAAGCCAGGAACAGATGGGGATCGACGCCGGCCGCGGGAATCCGGCCGGCGATGTCGTTCTTCCAGCGGTCCTGGGCGGTGAATGTCTTCAGCAGCGGCTGCGACAGGCCCGACGACCACAAGCCGACGATGCCCTGAACGAACATGCCGTTGTGATAGATCATCTGGTAGAAATCGCCGTGCGAGACACCGGCGACGAAAGTCTTCACTTCCGGCGGAAGCTTGTCGGCCATCGCCCATTCCACGAGGCCGAGATAGGACTCGCCCCACAACGCGAGCCTGCGGTTCTGCCAGGGCTGTTTGAGAATCCATGCGAGCGTGTCGATGCCGTCGTTGCGCTCGTTGACGAGCGGATACCAGCTTCCCCCCGAATCGAAGCGGCCGCGCACATCCTGATGCACGCAGGCATAGCCGTAGCGGACGAAGATCCGGCAGGAAAGATATCTGCTCAGCGAATAGGGATCGCGCACCAGGATCACCGGCCAGGGGCCCTTGCCTTGCGGCAGATAGATATGCGTCGCGAGTTCGACGCCGTCGCGCATGCGCAGCCTGACCGTCTGCACCGCCTGCATATCGGTCCGCTCGGGCGGCATGCCGTCGAAGCGGTCGGCCATCAGGCGATGGACCGCGGCGTCGAGCAGCCAGTCGCCGGCCAATTCCCAGGTCAGGATCAGCGCGACGACCACAGCCGCGAGACCGCCGAGGATGACGAGGAGGATACGCCTTGCCTTGGTCATATCCCGCGCTCCCCGCCCCGCCGGCGCGGAGCATACGCAGTGCGCGATAAATATCAATGTTGATTGAAAATGATTTTACGACTCCTTCCCCGTGGTGGCCAGCGCGGACCCGCCCGGCCCAACGTGCGCGTCGGCCGAAACGCCCGGCTGCTTCGGCGGTGGCAAACCGGGCCCGGCGAAGGCGGCCTCCGGGTTCAGAGGGATCGCCCAAGGCGCTCGGACCCGGGCGGATCAGCGGCGTTTCGGGCTTTTCTTGGCTGTCACGGCATTTATCTTCGTCGGCGCCTTGACCGGGGCATGGATGGCGCCCGATTTGCGCAGGGCCGCGGTGAGGTTCTTGACCACCAGGTTCGAGGGGCTCGTGAGCACGGCTTTCAGCGACGGATCTTGAGACACGCCCTGGCGAATCTGCGCGAGCTGCGGCTGGCGCTGCGCGATCGCGGCCTGGTAGCGAGCGGCGAGCGCGGCCCGGCTGCCGGTTGCCTCGACGCCTTCGAAGACGTTCTGGATCGTCAGCAATTTCGGGTCGATCGGCTGGGCGAGATCGGCCTGCGCGATCTTTTGCGTGACGATGGACGTCTTGGCCTTGTCGAGCAGTTTCTTCTGCTGGGCGAGAATGTCGTCGAGGTTCATGGCTGGCTCTCCGTGACGTCCGTCACATCGTCAGATTATAGGCTTCCATCGGCGGCGCGTTCGGATGATTTATCGCCGACCCGCTGATGACATTGCCGATGAACGGCCCGGGCATAGTGTGGAAATCGAACGAATGATAGCCGGACAGCGTCATCTCGGTACTGCTTGAGGGATCCACCTCGATGCTCCTGACGTGGTTGTTGGCGACCGACGCCGCCCGACCGCACAGCCTTACCGTGGCCATGGTCTGGTTGATGGGCGGAAACGCATTCGCGCTCGACGTGGCGTGAAGGCAGTAATTGCCGGTGAAAATCACGCGCGCAAAGCGGACATACAGGCCGGCGCGCAACTGGTCGCTGCCGCCTTCGAACACTTTCATTTGCGCGAGCTCGACCAAGGCGCTGTTTCCCGAACCCTCGAATTTGTTGTCCGCGATCTGGATCGCAAAGCCGATCGAGGCCTCGATGTCCTGGGCCGCGGTTTCGTAGATCAAGGCGTAATCGATGAGACCCATCATCCATACGGCCCGGTCCTCGATCGTCGGCGGTCGCCGCGACAGATTGGTCGAGGTGATGAGATTGCTTTCGATCCGCGCTTCGAGCACGCCGGCGCCCCAGATTCCATAGACCGCCGGCGGCGGTGGCGGCGGCACGGTCGTCCCGCCTGTCCCCGGGCGAGGCGGCTGGGATGTGGCCGACGGCG
>DASWOE010000133.1:0-20111 GCA_036398875.1 Rhizomicrobium sp. | reverse complement strand
ACCGATCGCTCCGCGACTTCATCGCCAAGCTCGAAGCCGAAGGCGAACTCGTGCGCGTGCGCGAGCCGGTCTCGACCGTGCTGGAGATGACCGAGATCCAGACGCGGCTGATCGCGCAAGGCGGGCCGGCGGTGATCTTCGAGAAGCCGGTGAAGGCGGACGGGACGCCGAGCGACATGCCGGTCCTGGTCAACCTGTTCGGCACGGTCAAGCGCGTCGCGATGGGCGTGACGATGGATGGAAAAGAGCGGACCGACGCGCTGGCGCTGCGCGAAGTCGGCGAGGTGCTGGCCATCTTGCGCCAGCCGCAGCCGCCGCGCTCGTTCGGCGAGGCATTCGAGCTTCTGCCGCTGGCCAAGACGATCCTGGCGATGAAGCCCAAAAGCGTGTCGCGCGCCCCGGTGCAGGAAGTCGTGCTGCGCGGCGGCGACATCGACCTGAGCCGCCTGCCGGTCCAGACCTGCTGGCCGGGCGAGCCGGCCCCGCTGATCACCTGGCCGCTGGTCGTGACCAAGGGGCCGGGAGAGGCGCGCGAGGACAATTACAATCTCGGCATCTACCGCATGCAGGTCTTGAACAAGACCCAGGCGATCATGCGCTGGCTGAAGCATCGCGGCGGGGCGCAGCATCATCAGCGCTGGGCGAAGGAGACGGCGGCGCCCCTGCCCGCGGCGGTGGTGCTCGGCGCCGATCCGGGAACGATCCTGGCGGCGGTGACGCCGATCCCGGAGACGCTGTCGGAATATCAATTCGCCGGCCTGTTGCGCGGATCGCGCGTCGCGCTGGTCGATTGCGTGTCGCAGAAGCTGAAGGTGCCGGCGGAAGCGGAGATCGTGCTCGAAGGCGAGGTGTCGCTCACCGACTATCGCGACGAAGGGCCGTATGGCGATCACACCGGCTATTACAATTCGGTCGAGCAATTCCCCGTCTTCACCGTCACCGCGATCACGATGCGCAAATCGCCGATCTATCTGTCGACCTATACCGGCCGCCCGCCGGACGAGCCGAGCGTGCTGGGCGAAGCGCTGAACGAGGTGTTCGTGCCGCTGCTCAAGCAGCAGTTCCCCGAGATCGTCGATTTCTGGCTGCCGCCGGAGGGCTGCTCCTATCGCATCGCGGTCGTCTCGATGAAGAAGGCCTATCCCGGCCACGCCAAGCGCGTGATGATGGCGGTGTGGTCCTATCTGCGCCAGTTCATGTACACGAAGTGGGTGATCGTGGTGGACGACGACATCGACGCGCGCGACTGGAAGGACGTGATGTGGGCGATCTCGACGCGGATGGATCCGGCCCGCGACGTCACGCTGATCGAGGGCACGCCGATCGACTATCTCGACTTCGCGTCGCCGCAGAGCGGGCTGGGCTCCAAGATCGGGCTCGACGCGACCAACAAGCTGCCGCCGGAAACCCAGCGCGAATGGGGACGCAAGATCGCGATGGACGCCGACGTCGTGCGCGCGGTCACGGAGAAATGGTCGCGGCTCGGCCTGCCGGGAACCGGCAAGCCGGTGTGGAAATAGACGACGCGGCGGCGCGGCCGGGGCTGGAACGCAGGTCGCGACCGGCTAAGGTGACCATGAACGTTTCAAGGGGCGACGATGCGCGCGATTCGGGCGGTGGTACTTGCATCGGTTCTGGCGGCCGGCGCGGCGCGCGCGGACGACGCGCCGGACTGCAAATTGCACCTGATCGCCTCGCTGCCCATGACGCCGCATGAGACGATGATCATGGTGCCGGCGACCTTGGGCGCCAGGCAGACCAGCATGCTGGTCGACACCGGCGGCTATTTCAGCATGGTCGGCGCGCATGTCGTCAAAGAGCTCGACGCCGAAACCCATCCGCTCGCCACCGATGCCTTCACATTGGTCAACGGCTCGCACCTGACCACAGCCGCGCATATCCGGCCGTTCGCCCTGGGCCAGATGACGACGCACGAGTTCAAGTTCCTCGTGCTGCCCGACGGCGTGGTGGGCCCCTCGGACATGGACGGCACGATCGCGCCCGACATCATCGCCAATTTCGACGTCGATTTCGACTTCGCCAACGACAAGATGAACCTGATCTCCCAGGACCACTGTCCCGGCAAGGTCGTCTATTGGGCCAAGGACTGGGCCGAGATACCGTTCCGCGCGCCCGACAATCTGCATATCGAGCTGGAGATGACCCTGGACGGCAAGCCGATGCAGGCGACGCTGGACACCGGGAGCAGCAGCAGCTTCATCAGCGCCGGAACCCTCAAGAAGATGTTCGGCGCCGATGCCAACAGTCCCGGCGCAAAGCCGCTGGAAAAGCATGCCGACGAGGCGAGCCTGCGCAACGACACGCAGGACAACCGCTCCTTCGCCTATACGTTCAACACGCTTTCGGCCGGCGGGCTGAGCGTTTCGCATCCGACCTTCGAGGTCTTGCCCGACGACAAGGCGAGTTCGCTGAACCATTGGGGCCAGATGCTTCTCGGCATGCCGGAAATTCGCAAATTCCACATGTATATCGCCTACAAGGAGCACGTTCTCTACGTGACCCCGGTGGTCGCGCATTGAGGAACCCGGCGCCTCCTTGACCGCTCGGCCAAGTGCTCTACTTATGCCGCGGCACCGTGCCGGTGCCGAACTCTTTCGCGAGCAGATCCATGGCGCGCCCCGACACGCAATCCATCCTCGACACGCTGATCCGCGGCGCCAAGGCGGCCGGCGCCGATGCCGCCGACGCGCTTTTGGTCGAGAACGTCGCGGCCAGCGTGTCCTATCGGCTGGGCAAGCTCGAAGACATCGAACGGGCGGAGAGCCAGGATCTGGGCCTGCGCGTCTTCATCGGGCAGAAGGTCGCCTTCGTGTCGTCGACGGATTTCTCCAAGGACGCGCTGGCGCAATTGCCGGGCCGCGCCGTCGCCATGGCGCGGCTGGCGCCGGAGGACAAGTTCGCCGGGCTGGCGCCGCGCGAGCGCCTCGCGACCGCCTTTCCCGATCTCGACATCGAGGACGCCAGCGAGCCCTCCGCCGACACCCTGGTCGAATGGGCGCAGACGAGCGAAGCCGCGGCCATGGCGGTGAAGGGCGTGACCAATTCGGAAGGCGGCGGCGCGAGCTTCGGACGCACCGCCATCGCGCTCGCCACCAGCGACGGCTTCGCCGGCGGCTATGCCGGCACGAGCTGCGGCGTCGGCGTCGCGGTGGTGGCCGGCGAAGGCACCGGCATGGAGCGCGACTACGATCACGCCAATGCGCGCCATGCGCACGACCTGGCATCCCCCGTGGAGATCGGGCGCAGCGCCGGCGAGCGCGCCGTGAAGCGGCTGAACCCGCGCAAGGTGAAATCACAGGCGGTGCCGATCGTCTACGACCCGCGCGTCTCGTCGAGCCTGGTCGGGCATTTCGCGGGCGCCATTTCCGGCTCTTCGATCGCGCGCGGCGTGAGCTTTCTCAAGGACAGCCTGGGCAAGAAGGTGTTCGCGCCGCAGATCAACGTCATCGACGATCCGCATCGCCGGCGCGGCCTGCGCTCCAAGCCGTTCGACGGCGAAGGCGTGGCGAACAGGCGCTGGGCGCTGATCGAGAACGGCGTGCTCAGGACCTGGCTGCTGGAATCGGCGAGCGCCCGCCAGCTTGGCCTCCAGACGACCGGCCACGCGGCGCGCGGCACGGGCGGGCCGCCCGCGCCCTCGCCGACCAATCTCTACATGGAGGCCGGCGCGCTGACGCCCCAGGCGCTGATCGCCGACATCAAACAGGGGTTCTACGTCACCGAGCTGATCGGCATGGGCGTCAACGGCGTCACCGGAGACTACAGCCGCGGCGCGGCGGGCTTCTGGATCGAGAACGGCGAGATCGCCTATCCGGTCTCGGAGATCACCATCGCGGGAAACCTGAAGGACATGTTCCTCAACCTGACGGCGGCCGACGATCTGGACTTCAAGCACGGCACCAATGCGCCGACCGTGCGCATCGAGGGCCTGACCGTTGCCGGTGCCTGACGACGACGCCGACACGCTGCGGCTGCTCGAAGCGAGCGTGCGCGCGGCCGGAAAGATCGCGCGGGATTTCTTCGGCGGCACCTACAAGCGCTGGGACAAGAGCAAGGGCAATCCGGTCACCGAGGCCGATCTGGTCATCGACAAATTCCTGACCGAGACGCTGCGCCCGGCGCGGCCGGATTACGGCTGGCTGTCGGAGGAGACCGAGGACGATGCGGCGCGCCTTGCCGCCCGCTCGCTGTTCGTGGTCGATCCGATCGACGGCACCATCGCCTTCATGAAGGGCAAGCCGCATTTCACCATCTGCGCCGGCGTGGTGCGCGACGGGCGGCCGGTCGCGGGCGCGGTGTACAATCCGATCACCGAGGAAAGCTTCACCGCCCGCGCCGGCCACGGCGCCCATCTGAACGGGGCGCCGATCCGGGTCAGCGACCGCGCCGCGCTGGAGGGCTGCCGCATGCTGAGCGACCGCGCGATGCTCGCCCATCCCGCCTGGAACACCCCGCCCAGCCGGCCCTGGCCGCCGATGCACATCGAAACGCGCGGCTCGGTCGCCTATCGCATGGCGCTGGTGGCGTGCGGCCAGTTCGACGCGACTCTGGCGCTTTCCTCCAAGCGCGACTGGGACGTGGCCGCAGCGGAGGTCATCGTCGCCGAGGCCGGCGGCATGGTGTCCACTCACACCGGCGCGCGGCTCGACTATAATCGCCGCAGCACGCTGGTGCCCTCGCTGGTGGCGGCGGGGCCGAAGCTGCATGGCGAGCTGATGGCGCGGGTGGCACATCTGGTGCTGCCGCGCGGACAGGAGGGACGATGACGGATCACGCGCCGAAACAATTGCTGCACCTGGTGTTCGGCGGCGAGCTGACGGCGCCGCACAGCATGGAGTTCAAGGACCTCACCAAGCTCGATATGGTCGGCATGTATCCGAACTATGCCGAGGCCTATAAGGCCTGGCGCGGCAAGGCGCAGGCGACGGTCGACAATGCGCTGATGCGCTATTTCGTGGTGCACATACACCGCCTGATGGAACCGGACGCGCCAACCTAAACCTAGGAGCAACGGGCATGACGAAGAGCGGGTCGCAGGAAAGCCGATCTGCCTCTCAGCTGATCGATGCGAGGATCCGCGAGCTCGGCGACTGGCGGGGCGAGACGCTCGGCCAGCTCCGCGGCCTGATCAGGCAAGCCGACCCCGAAATGGTCGAGGAATGGAAGTGGAGAGGCGTTCCGGTGTGGTCGCATGGCGGTATTGTCTGCACCGGCGAGACCTACAAGAGCGTCGTGAAGATGACCTTCGCCAAGGGGGCCGCGCTCGCGGATCCAGCCGGGCTCTTCAACGCCAGTCTCGACGGGAATACGAGGCGGGCCATCGACGTCCGCGAGGGCGAGACGGTGAACGAGCAGGCGTTGAAGACCCTCATCCGCGCCGCCGTAACCCTGAACAAATCCAAAGCCCGACGCTGATCCGCGGACCGTCGAAGCGAAAGGCGGTCCGGGGCGGCCCCGGCCGCGCCTTTCCCGGAAAAGGTTGTCCCGCGGGGAGGCGGGGTGATAGACAGCCGCCCGGCGGCGTTCACCCGCGCGACGAAGGAACCGCATGTCGATAACGACGGCCCAGACGAGCACGCAAGAGGCGCGCATTCACCGCAATTGTCCGCTGTGCGGCGCGCCGCCGCCGGACACCGCGCCCCTGTCCTATTCCGACCCGGAATGGCCGCTGAAACAGTGCCCCGATTGCAGCATGGTCTATCTGGAATGGGCGCCGGCCTATGCGCGGCTCGAGGACGAGCTCGGCTTCACGACCCAGCACGACAAGTATTGGGAAAAGCGGCTGAAGGAACAGCCGGTGCTGGCGACGCTCGACAAGCTGACCATGTGGCGGCTGGGCATGCTGGGCGATCCGACGCCGGCCAGCGGCCTTCGCGCCTGGGCCAAGCCCGGGCCGGTGCTCGATGTCGGCTGCGGCGACGGCGACGAGTTCGAGAAGCTGCCGCCCGGCTATACGCCCTACGGCATCGAGATCGAGCGGTCCGCGGCGGCGACGGCGCGCGCGATCTTCGAGCCGCGCGGCGGCCATGTCATCAATGCCGACGGCGTCAGCGGGCTGGCGCAGCTGCCGGAGAAGTTCTTCAACGGCGTCGCGATGTGGGGCTATCTGGAGCACGAGGCCAATCCGAAGGATGCGCTCCAGGGCGTGCGCCGCGTGGTGAAGGACGATGCGGTCGTCGTGGTGAAAGTGCCCAATTACGGCTGCTGGAACCGCACCGTCCTGGGACGCAAATGGACCGGGTTCTGGCATCCCGACCACACGCAGTACTTCACGCCCAAGACGATGGCGCGGATGGCGCAGGCGTGCGGTTTCAGCGCCTATTTCCGCCTCTATGGCCGCATCCCGCTCAACGACTACATGTACGTCATCCTGCGACCCGTGTGACGCGGTCGCCGCTCGCGCCCGTCGCGCCCGCCATGCTAGAGCATGGCCATGAGTTCCGTTCCCGAGGGGGTCCGCCTGCCGGCCATGTCCGCCGCGCCGGCGCGGCCGCCGGCAACCGGCAATGCCGTCATCATCCAGCGGCTGCTGCGCGACTATGTGCGGCGGCAATGGAAGACGCTGGCCGTCGCGGTCGCCTGCATGGCGGTCACCGCCGGGATGACGGCGGCCCTCGCCTTCCTGACCGACCCGGTCATCAAATACATGTTCCTGGAGAAGCGGGCCGATCTTCTCGTCCTGATCCCGCTGGCCGTGCTCGGTGTGGTTGTATTGCGGGCCGTCACACAATTCATCCAGCAGTCGATGATGGATTCGGTGGGCGAGCGCGCCGTCGCGGCCACCCAGCAGGACATGCTGTGGAGCCTGGTGCACCAGGACCTCGCCTCGCTCAACGCCATCCACTCGGCGCAGTTCGTTTCGAACTTCATCTATGACGCGACGCTGATGCGCGACGCGATCGTGCGCGGCATTGCGGGGATCGGGCTGGAGCTCATCTCGCTGATCGGGCTGACGGCGGTGATGATCTATGAGGATTGGCGGCTGGCGGCGATCGGAGTCGTGGTCATGCCGGCGGTGGCCTGGGTGAGCCAGGTGATCGGCGCGTCGCTGCGCCGCGCCGCCTCGCACGGCATGGAGAAGACGGCCGAGCTCTCCATCGCGCTGTCCGAGGCGCTGGACGGCAAGCGCATCATCAAGGCCTATGGCCTGGAGGATCACATCTCGGCCAAGGCGAATGAGCGGCTGGCCCAGCGGCTGCGTTTCCTGCTGCGGGTGGTGCGCACGCGCGCCGCGGCGGTGCCGGCGACCGATCTGTTCGGCGGCGTCGTGATCGCCGCGACGATCGGCTATGCCGGCTATCAGGCGATCCACGGCCAGCTCGGCATCAACCATTTCGCGTCGTTCCTGACCGCGCTGCTGCTCGCGCTGCAGCCGGTGCGCAACCTGACCCAGCTTTGGGCGACGGCATCGTCGGGCCTGTCGGCGGCCGACCGCATCTTCGCGGTGATCGACCAGCGGCCGCACATCACCGACCGCCGAGGGGCCACCGAGCTCGTCATCCCGGCCATGGGCGGCAGCGTCGTCTTCGACGATGTGCGCTTTTCCTATGGCGCGCAGGAGCCGTCGGTGAACGGCGTGTCGTTCACGGTCGCGCCGGGCGCGAAGGTCGCGCTGGTCGGGCCGTCCGGCGCGGGCAAGAGCACGATCTTCAACCTGCTGCTGCGCTTCTACGACATCGAATCGGGCCGCATCGCGATCGACGGCGGCGATATCGCGGACGTCACGCTGCCGTCGCTGCGCCACGCCATCGCGCTGGTCACGCAGGAGGCGATCCTGTTCGACGAGACCGTGGCGGAGAACATCTCGCTCGGCAATCTTGGCGCCGGCCGCGCCGAGATCGAGACCGCGGCGAGGAACGCGGCGGCGCACGACTTCATCATGGCGCTGCCGCAGGGCTACGACACCCGCGTCGGCGAGGGCGGCTTGAAGCTGTCGGGCGGGCAGCGCCAGCGCATCGCCATCGCCCGCGCCATGCTGCGCGACGCGCCGATCCTGCTCCTGGACGAGGCGACCAGCGCGCTCGACACCGAAAGCGAGCGCCAGGTGCAGGAGGCGCTGACGCGGCTGATGAAGGACCGCACCACGATCGTGATCGCGCACCGGCTCTCCACCGTGCTCGACGCCGATTGCATCTATGTGCTCGACCGCGGCCGCGTGGTCGAATCCGGCCGGCATGGCGAGCTGATCGCGCGCGGCGGGCTTTATGCGCGGCTCTATCAGCACGATTTCTCGCAAGAAGCGGCGCCGTGATGGCACCGCTCGGCATCCGGATCTATCGGACCGCGACGCGCCTGCTGGCGCCGGCGGCGCCGATGCTGCTGCGCCGGCGCGGCGCCAAGGGCAAGGAGGATCGCGACCGCGGCGCCGAACGGCTCGGCTATGCCGACGTTGCGCGCCCCTCCGGCAAGCTCGTCTGGGTGCACGGCGCCAGCAATGGCGAGTGCCTCGCGGCGCTGCCGCTGATCGAGGCGCTGGCGGCCAAGGGCGTTGCGGTGCTGATGACGAGCGGCACGGTCACCTCGGCCGAGCTGATGCGCGCGCGGTTGCCGCGCGGCGCCGTCCATCAATTCGTGCCGATCGACACGCCGGCCGCCACGGCGCGCTTCCTGGCGCATTGGAAGCCGCAGGCGGGGCTGTTCGTCGATTCGGACCTGTGGCCCAATCTCATCCTCGACGCGCATGCGACGGGGGCGAAGCTGGCGCTGATCAATGCGCGCATCTCGCAGCGCTCCTTCGAGGGCTGGCGCTGGGCGAAGAAGACCATGGCCGCGATCCTGGCCGCCTTCGACGTCTGCCTGGCGCAGGACGACGAGATCGCGGCGCGCTTCCGCGCCCTGGGCGCGCCGGACGTGCGCGTGGTCGGCAGCCTGAAGGAGGACGCGCCGCCGCTGCCCTTCGATGCCGGCAAGCTCGACGCGCTCAAAGCCGCCATCGGGGCGCGGCCGATCCTGCTGGCGGCCCAGACCCATCCCGGCGAGGACGAGACGATCCTGCCGGCGCATGACGTGCTCAGGCGCAGCCATCCCGACCTTCTCACCATCATCGTGCCGCGCCATCCGGCGCGTGGGCCCGACATCGCCATGCTGTGCGGCACGCGCAAGGCGGCGCGCCGCGCCGAGGGCGCGCTGCCGGACGGCGACACGGCGATCTACATCGCCGACACGCTGGGCGAACTTGGGCTGTTCTACCGGCTGGTGCCGTTCGCCTTCGTCGGCGGAACGCTGGTGCCGGTCGGCGGACACAATCCGCTGGAGCCGGCCAAGCTGCATTGCGCGGTGATGGCCGGTCCGCACAGCTTCAACTCGCAGTCCGCCTATGCCGCCGTGTTCGCGGCGCAGGGAAAGGGCCTGGTGCGCAGCAGCGCGGAGATCGCGGCGCTGGCCGCAAGGCTGATCGAGAACCCGGCGGCGGCCAAGGCGCTGGGCGAGGCGGCGGCGCGCGGTGCCGCGGCGCTCGGCGGTGCGGTCGAAAAGACGATCGCGGTGGTCGAGACGTTCCTGGACGGCCATGCGACCGCCTGATTTCTGGACCCGCGCCGATCCGGTGTCGCAACTCGTCGTCGGGCTGCTGACGCCGCTCGGCTGGCTGTATGGCTGGAGCGTGCAATACCGGGCGACGCACGCCCTGCCCTACCAGGCGGCGGCGAAAGTCGTCTGCGTCGGCAATCTCACCGCGGGCGGCACGGGAAAGACGCCCATCGCGATCGCCGTCGCCCGCGCGCTGACCGCGCGCGGCGCCAGGCCCGTATTCCTGACCCGCGGCTATGGCGGCCGGATTCGCGGCCCGGCCTTCGTCGCCGCCGACGACCGCGCCACGCATGTCGGCGACGAGCCTTTGCTGCTGGCCGCGGTCGCGCCGGTGATCATATCGGCCGACCGGGCCGCCGGCGCGCGGCTGGCGGAAGAGCATGGCTTCGACGTCATCGTGATGGACGACGGCCATCAGAATTTCTCGCTGCACAAGGACCTGTCGCTGGTGGTCGTCGATGCCGAGACCGGCTTCGGCAACAATCGCGTGCTGCCGGCGGGCCCGCTGCGCGAGCCGGTGGGCCAGGGATTGAAACGCGCCGACGCGGTCATCCTGAGCGGCAGCGGCAGTCCCGTGCTGGCGGGCTTCGCCGGACCGGTCGTGCACGCGCGGCTGGTCGAGGACCCGCATCTGCTGGCGGACGGGGCGCGCGTCGTCGCGTTCGCGGGCATCGGCCGGCCGGCCAAGTTCTTCGCCTCGCTCGAAACGCTGGGCGTGGAGATCGTCGACCGCCGCGCCTATGGCGATCACCATGTTTACACCCAGGCCGAAATCGCGAGGCTGAAGGCGCGCGCGCGTGCGACAAAGTCGGTCCTGGTCACCACGGAAAAGGATTTTGCGCGGCTGACGCCGGCGGAACGCGAGGGAATTGTGGCCCTGCCGGTGCGCACGGAATTTGCCGAACGCGACGTGTTCGACCGCTTGCTTGACAGCATCGTCCGCCGTGGGCTACCGCCGAAAGCATCATGACGGCCGACACCGAGGTTCCACTGCCGCTCACCAGCAGGTTGCGTTACGGCGCCGAAGCGGCGGCTTTTTTTTCGTATATCGGCCTGTGCCGGACGATCGGCCTGCGCGCCTCCTCGGCGGTGGGCGGCTTCATCGGCCGCAACGTCTTCTATCGCGTCGGCGGCATCATGAACCGTGCACGGAGCAATCTGCGCGCGGCGTTTCCCGACAAGACGCGCGACGAGATCGAGGCGATCGTGCTGGAGATGTGCGACAATCTCGGCCGCACCGTCGCCGAATACGCCCATCTCGCCAAATTCTCGATGCATGGCGATCATCCCAGGCTCGAGATCGTCAATGCCGATATCGGGCGCGAAGCGGTGGGCAGCGGCAAGGGGGTGATGTTCTTCTCCGGCCATTTCGCCAATTGGGAGATGATGCCGTTCACCGCCGCGCAGCTCGGCTTCGAGGGCGGCGAGGTGTACCGGCCGCCGAACAATCCGATCATCGACCGCTGGCTGGTGGCGCAGCGGATCAAAAACGGTCCCGCCGAGCAGATCGCCAAGGGGCCGCGCGGCACGCGCAAGATCTTCACCCTTCTGCGCCGCGGCAAATCGATCTTCCTCCTGACCGACCAGAAGACCAATGAAGGCATCGCCGCGCCCTTCTTCGGCCGCGCGGCGATGACGACGCCGGCGCCGGCGATGCTGGCGCTGAAGCTGGGTTCGATCCTGCTGCCGGCCTCGAACGAGCGGCTGCCCGGCTCGCGCTTCCGCATGACGATCCATCCGCCCGTCGAATTCACGCCCAGCGGCGACGAGGAGCGCGACGTCTATGCGCTGACCTGCAAGATCAACGACGCGGTCGAGGCGATGGTGCGCTATCGGCCGTCGCAATGGCTGTGGATCCATCGCCGCTGGCCGACCGCGCGGGCGCAGGACCAGATCCCCGCGGCGCGGACGCCTCAGGCCCTGGGCGGCACCGGCGTGCGCGTCGAGAGCGAAGGGTCGAGCCTGACCTGAAACCAGTTCATGCCCCAGTGCAGATGCGGACCCGTGGCGCGGCCGGTCTTGCCGATATGGCCGATCGTCTCGCCGCGCCGGACCGCATCGCCTTCATCGGCGAGCCGCTTGCTCTGATGCATGTAATGCGTGAACACGCCGTGGCCGTGATCGAGCAGCGTGAAGCCGCCTTCGAGGTAGAAATCGTCGGTCAGCAGGACGACGGCGTCCGCCGGGGCGCGGATCGGCGTGCCCTCGACATTGGCCATATCGACGCCGAAATGCGGCGACATCGGCGTGCCGTTGTCGATGCGCTGGCTGCCGAACACCCCGCTCATGATTCCGGGCGCCGGCCAGTCGAACGGATCGGCGAACCAGACGTGCTCGCTGTCGGTCTTGCGGGCGGCGGCGAGGCGGGCGTGTTCGCGCCGGATGCGCTCGACGGTTTCGGGCGGCGGGGTGACGGTGTTCTGCGGCAGGCCGTTGACGTGCTGGACGCTGTATTGGCGGGCCAGCGGCTTCACCTCCTGCTTTTCGGCCGTGCCGTCGGCGAACGTCGCGGTGACGAGGCCGGTCTTGACGCGATCCCAATCCAGCCCGAAGGCGAAGATGCCGTCCGGCGAGACATGCAGGCCATCGCCGTCCAGATCGATGCGGCAGCCCGGCAGCGCGCGGCCGACGACGAGGCCGCCCTGCTGCATCGAGCCGGACAGCGACAGCCGTTCCGGCGCGGCGCGGACAAGCGACGGCGCCAACGCCGCGGCAAGGCCGCTTGCGAGCGCCCGCCGGCGGCTGATCACGTATGGGAACCCTGGGGCGTCTTTCCGGCTTCCTGCATGCGCTTCAGGGCGACAATAGGATTGGCATAAGCCTCCTGCAGATCGACGCTCCAATAGCGCAGGGATTCGACCGGGACATGAACGCCGGTGACCGCACAGACCACGAAAGATCCCGCCTTCACGACGCGGAACTCGCCGTCGAGATATTCGAGCACGGCCTGGCCGTCGGGGCGGAAATCGCGATCCATCTTGTTCATGGGCGCAGCTTAGAGCGGTTCGACACGGAACGGAATTGCAAATTGGCCGTCACGGCGCCGGATGCGGGCCACCCCGTTTGCGGACGAAAAAAATTAAAACAGATTCCCCTGCCCCCCGCTCTTTGCGGGCTTGGATTTCGGCTTCGGCTGGGCAGCCCCGTCGGCGGCGGCGCCGGTCTCGCCGTCGGCGAAGGTCAGCGTCAGATGCTCGCCGGCCGCAATGGCGGCGGCGCGGCGGCGGACCTTGCCGTCCTCGCCGCGGACCAGCGCATAGCCGCGCTCCAGGGCGGACTTGTAGGACGATGTTTCCAGCACGCGGCCGAGCGCGTCCAGCGCCTTGGACAATTCGCCCAGGCGCGCCCGCTGGGCACGCAGCAGGCGCTTGCCGAGAAGATCGGCGCGCTCGCCCTCGCGCTTGCGGTGGCGCCCAAGTTCGCCGGGGCGAAGCGCCGCGCCGGCCCGGGTCAGCCGGCGGTCATGAAGCTGGAGATTGCGGCTGAGCGCCCTGGCGAGATTGTCGCCGGCTTGGTCGAGGCGCTGGCGCGGCTGGGCGAACAGCGCATCGGCGCGCGGCAGGATGCGGGCGAGCTGCGCCAGATGGCGGCGGCGATCGTCCATGCCCCGGGTGAAGCCGCGCAGCAGCCGGCGGGCAAAATCGAGCGCCTGGCCGAGCAATTCGGTGCGCACCGGCACGGCGAGCTCGGCGGCGGCGGTCGGCGTCGGGGCGCGGACATCGGAGACGAAGTCGATCAGCGTCGTGTCGGTCTCGTGGCCGACGGCGGAGATCAGCGGGATCGTGCCCTCGAACACGGCGCGCACGACCGCTTCGTCGTTGAAGGCCATCAGGTCCTCGATCGAGCCGCCGCCCCGCGCCACGATGAGCAGGTCCGGGCGCGGCACGGGACCGCCGGGCGCGAGCGCATTGAAGCCCCGGATCGCGGCGGCGATCTCGGCCGCGGCGCGCTCGCCCTGCACCGCCACGGGCCAGAGCAGCACCCGGCGCGCAAAGCGCGCGGACAGCCGGTGCATGATGTCGCGGATCACCGCGCCGGTCGGCGAGGTGACGACGCCGATCACCTCGGGGAGGAAGGGCAGCTTTTTCTTGTGCGCGGCGTCGAACAGGCCCTCGGCCGCGAGCTTCTTGCGGCGCTCCTCCAGCATCGCCATCAGGGCGCCGGCGCCGGCGAGCTCGACCTGCTCGACGATGATCTGGTAGCGCGAGGAGCCGGGATAGGTGGAGATCTTGCCGGTGCAGACGACTTCGAGGCCGGCCTGCGGCTTGACCTTCAAGCGCTGGGCGGTGCCGCGCCAGAGGACGGCGTTCAGGACGGCCTTGTCGTCCTTGAGGTCGAAATAGACATGGCCGGAGGAGTGGAATTTGAGTCCCGAAATCTCGCCGCGCACCCGCACGAAGCCGAAGGCATCCTCGACGGTGCGCTTCAGCGCCGCGGAAATCTCGGTGACCGAGAATTCCGGCAGGTTGGGAAGAGGCTTGGCGGCGGGTTCGGACATGATTCACAGATGATACAACGAAAGGCGATTTCCACCTCCCCTTCGCTTCGCTAAAGGTGAGCCATGAAAGTCCTTCTCGTCGGCTCGGGCGGCCGGGAACATGCGCTGGCCTGGGCGCTGTCGGCCAGCCCGCTGCTCACCAAGCTTTATTGCGCGCCGGGCAATGCCGGGATCGCCCAGGTCGCGCAATGCGTGCCGATCGCGGCGATGGATTTTCCGCGCCTGGTCGCCTTCGCGCAGGAACAGAAGATCGACTTCGCGGTGATCGGCGCCGATCCGCCGCTGGTCGGCGGATTGTGGGACGCCTTCGAGGCGGCGGGCATCCGCGCCACGGGACCGGGCAAGGCGGCGGCCGTTCTGGAGGGCTCCAAGGGCTTCGTGAAAGATCTCTGCGCCGAGATCGGCATTCCGACCGCGGCCTACAAGCGGTTCGCCGAGCCGGCGGCGGCGAAGGCCTTCGCGGATTCGCTCGGCCTGCCGGTGGTGATCAAGGCCGACGGGCTGGCGGCCGGCAAGGGCGTGATCGTGGCGGAGAGCCGGGCCGACGCCCGCAAGGCGATCGATTTCATGTTCGAAGGCGGCTTCGGGACGAGCGGCCATGCCGTCGTGGTCGAGGAGTTCATGGCGGGCGAGGAGGCGAGCTTTTTCGCGCTCAGCGACGGCGAGACCGTCATCCCCCTGGCCGGGGCGCAGGACCACAAGCGCGCCTTCGACGGCGACCAGGGCCCGAACACCGGGGGCATGGGTGCGTACTCGCCGGCGCCGGTGCTGTCGCCGGCGCTGGAAGCGGTCGCGATGGCGCGCTTCATCAAACCGACGGCGGATGCGATGCGCGCGAAGGGCCTTGCCTATATGGGCGTGATGTATCTCGGCCTGATGATCGGCAAGGACGGGCCCAGGCTGGTCGAATACAATTGCCGCTTCGGCGATCCGGAATGCCAGGTGCTGATGATGCGCCTCAAAAGCGATCTTCTGACGGCGCTGCTGGCGATGCGCGACGGCCAGCTCCGGAACATCGACCTGCGCTGGAGCGACGATGTCGCGCTGACCGTGGCGATGGCGTCGAAGGGCTATCCCGGAGCGTATGAGAAAGGCCAGGTCATCGCGGGGCTGGAGGAAGCGGCGCAGCTGCCCGGCGTACAGATTTTCCATGCCGGGACCGAGCGCCGCGACGGCCGCATCGTCGCCGCCGGCGGGCGGGTGCTGAGCGTCACCGCAACCGGCAAGGATGTCGCACAGGCGCGGGCGCGGGCCTATGCGGCGGTCGATACGATCCACTGGGACGGCGCCTTCTGCCGCCGCGATATCGGATGGCGCGCGCTGGCGCGCTGACCGGGCGCACCCCTGCGGCACGGCAAAGCGCTGCCTTGTGCGGCCGCGTTCCGCCGGTCAACAATGGCGGCAACAAGAAATCCGCTATGGGAGTTCGTCAATGATCCAGGAAGGCGAGAGCCGGCAGGAAACCTTCTCCGGCACCAAAGAGGTCGCGGCGGCGCATGCCTTCGATGCCAAGAAGCTGGAAGCCTATCTCGCCGAGCGGATCGAAGGATTCCAGACGCCGCTGGAGGTTCGCCAGTTCAGGGGCGGCCAGTCGAATCCGACCTATCAGCTCGTCACGCCCAACCGCAAATATGTGATGCGCAAAAAGCCGCCGGGCAAGCTGCTGCCCAGCGCGCATGCCGTCGATCGCGAGTTCAAGGTCATCTCGGCGCTGCATCCGACCGGCTTTCCGGTCGCCAGGCCCTATGTGCTGTGCGAGGACGAGGCCGTCACCGGCACGATGTTCTACGTCATGGACTGCGTCGAGGGCCGCGTGCTGTGGGAAGCGACGCTGCCCGGCATGGACAAGAAGGAGCGCTGGGCGATCTACGACGCCATGAACGAGACGCTCGCGCGGCTGCACAATCTCGATCACGCCAAGATCGGGCTCGAGGAGTTCGGCAAGCCGACCGCCTATGTGGCGCGGCAGCTCGCGCGCTGGACCAAGCAGTACCAGCTCTCCGAGACCGAGACGATCGGGGAGATGAACAAGCTGATCGACTGGCTGCCCAGGCACCTGCCGCCGGAGGGGCGGCCCTCGGTCGTGCATGGCGACTACCGCCTGGACAACATGATCCTGCATCCGACCGAGCCCAAAGTGCTGGCGGTGATCGATTGGGAACTGTCGACGATCGGCGATCCGCTGGCCGATTTCACCTATCACCTGATGCAGTGGCAGATGGTGCCGGGCGGCACGTCCGCCGGCACGCAGTCGCTGCTGACCGCCGATCTGCCGGCGCTCGGGA
Source organism: Rhizomicrobium sp. (assembly GCA_036398875.1). Taxonomy (GTDB): domain Bacteria; phylum Pseudomonadota; class Alphaproteobacteria; order Micropepsales; family Micropepsaceae; genus Rhizomicrobium. The sequence continues at coordinate 3,779 of DASWOE010000133.1, read as the reverse complement.
TTCCGACGATGGATGCGTATGCCAGGATGTACTGCCAACGCACCGGCCGGGCCGAGACGCCGAACATGGACTATTACGCGGCCTATAATTTCTTCCGCCTGGCCGGCATCCTTCAGGGCATCGTCGGGCGGGTGCGCGACGGCACCGCGGCCAATGCCAATGCGGCCCAGAACGCGTCCGCGGTGCGGCCGCTGGCGGAGCGCGCCTGGTATTATGCGCAGCGCGCCGGCGCGGCCGGTTGAGCGGCCCGGTTAACGCTTTCTTGACTCTGCAACCGTCGGACGTGGCGGCAAGCGGTCCTTAACCTCACGCCCGCTACGGTGCGCGCGCGGCGGCGCTGCCGCGCCCGAGGACGGACATGAGCGAAGACGAAGACCGCCAGAGGGCCGTGCGCCTGAAGCGCATCCGCACGCAATTCGATCTCGCCGAACGCGCCGCGCATATCGGCCATTGGCGCTACGACTTGACCGACGAGGTCTATTACTGGTCGCCCGGCCTCTATCGCCTGCTGGGCGAGGATCCCAACACGCGCAGGCCCGATCCCGAATGGCTGTTCACGCAGATGACGGCGGAATCGCGCCGCGTCATCGAAGCCGCCCTGGCCGATGCGATCCGCACGCGTTCGCCCTTCTCCTACCGGACCTTCGCCAAGGATGCGAGCCGCGCGGCGCAGATCGTCGATACGCAGGGCGAAGTCGAGGTCGACGAGGACGGCCGCGCCGTTTCGCTTCTCGCCGTCTGCCGCGACGTGACGGCCCAGGTGCGGGCCGAGGAGGCGCGCGAAAACGCCCAGGCGATGTATCGCCTGATGACCGAGGAATCCGGCGACATCATCATCCTGTATTCCACCGACGCCAGGCTGGTCTTCGTCTCCAACGCGCTGGAACGCATCACCGGCCGCACGGAGGACGAGATCCGCGACGGCGGCTACAAGCGCTTCATCCATCCGGCCGACCACACCGAAGCGGAGAAGATGATCCGCCGGCCGCTGCATGCCGACACGGTCACGGCGACCTGGCGCATCCTGCATCGCGACGGCCATTATGTGTGGCTGGAGACCACGATCCGCACCGTGTTCGATCCCGCGACCGGGGAGCCGCGGAACGTCATCAGCGTGTCGCGCGACGTCAGCGCCCGCGTCGAAGCGGAGCAGGCCCGCCGCAAGGCCGACGAGATGTATCGGGTGATGACGACGGAGGCCTCGGACATCATCATGCTGTTCGCGCCCGACCGGCGCATCCTGTTCGCCTCCGAGGCGCTCGGCCGCGTCGTCGGCCGCACGCCGCAGGAAATCGAGTTCGGCAATTGGATGCGGCTCGTCCATCCCGACGATTTGCCCGAACTGAGCAAGCTCGAGCTTCCGCCCCGGGCGCGGGAGACCCATGTCATGTCCTTCCGCATCGCGCGCCCGGACGGCCGCTATGTCTGGCTCGAGGTCATGACGCGCGCGCGCTACGCGCCGGACGGCGCCTATCTGGGCTATATCAGCGCGGCGCGCGACATCAGCGAGCGCAAGCAGCACGAACTCGAGACCAAGCAGGCGCAGGCGCGCGCCGAGGCCGCCAATGTGGCGAAGTCGAAATTCCTCGCCAATATGAGCCACGAGCTGCGCACGCCGCTGAACGCCATCATCGGCTTCGCCGACCTGATGAAGTCCCAGGCCTTCGGGCCGCTCGGCAATTCGCGCTATGAGAGCTATGCGACGCTCATCTACGATTCCGGCCAGCTCCTGCTCGACCTGATCACCGACATGCTCGACATGGCCAAGATCGAGGCCGGCAAGTTCGAGCTGAACTTCGAACGGGTCGATCTGATGGAGACGATCGACGACGTCGTGCGGCTCCTGCGCGACCGCGCGCACATGGCGGGGCTGGCGCTGATCGCGGAAACGGCCGGCAGGGCGTCGCTCGTCGCCGACCGCCGCGCGATGAAGCAGATCCTTCTCAATCTCGTCAGCAACGCCATCAAGTTCACGCCCAGCGGCGGCGAGGTCCGCATCGCCGCGACGGTCGAGGACGGTTTTGCGCGCCTCACCGTCACCGACACCGGTATCGGCATCCCGCAAGACCAGATCGCGCGGCTGGGACGGCCGTTCGAACAGGTCTGCGACGATCCCAAGCTCGCCAAGGCCGGCACGGGCCTGGGCCTGGCGCTGGTGCGCGCGCTGTCCGAGCTGCATGGCGGGGCGCTGGCGATCACCAGCGAGGAAGGCGTCGGCACCGAAGTGAACGTCACCTTCGCGCTCAAGCCCGCGGCGCGGGCGGCGGCGTAGGCGTTCATCCGACTTCAATGACCCAAAACCGTCATGGCCGGCCCTGTGCCGGCCATCCATGCTCACACCGGGCGCGGGTGTTCATGGCTCCCCGGGACAAGCCCGGGGATGACGGTTGTTGGACGGGTACGCATTCACGGAAACGCCGCTTCGCAGAACAAAGGTCGGCGTTCCCGCCGCCCTCTTCCCGTCAATTTGCGAATCCTACTCCGCCGCCTGCCGCTTCGGTATCTCCGCATGCTTGCCGAATTCCAGCCGCGCGATGGTGCGGCAATGGACCTCGTCCGGACCGTCGGCCAGGCGCAGCGTGCGCTGGCCCGCATACATCTTGGCAAGGCCGGGATCGGTGGTGACGCCGCCGCCGCCCCAGGCCTGGATGGCGTCGTCGATGATCTTCAGCGCCATGCGCGGCGCCGCGACCTTGATCTCCGCGATCTCGGCGCGCGCGACCTTGTTGCCGACCTTGTCCATCATGTCGGCGGCCTTGAGCGTGAGCAGCCGGCACATGTCGATGTTGATGCGGGCTTCCGCGACGCGCTGCTCCCACACCGAATGCTCGGCGATCTTCTTGCCGAAGGCCTCGCGCGTCAGAAGCCGCTTGCACATGATCTCCAGCGCCCGCTCGGCGACGCCGATGGTGCGCATGCAGTGATGGATGCGGCCCGGCCCCAGGCGCCCCTGCGCGATCTCGAAGCCGCGGCCCTCGCCCAGGATCATGTTCTCCACCGGCACCTTGACGTTGTCGAGCAGGACTTCGCCATGGCCGTGCGGCGCGTCGTCATAGCCGAACACCGGCAGCATGCGCACGATCTTCACGCCCGGCGCGTCGCGCTCGACGAAGATCTGCGACTGCGCGCTGTGCCGGCCGCCCTCGGGATTGGTCTTGCCCATCACGATCATCACCTTGCAGCGCGGATCGCCGACGCCCGACGACCACCATTTGCGGCCGTTGACGATGTAGTGATCGCCGCGCCGCTCGATATGGGTGGCGATGTTGGTGGCATCGGACGAGGCCACCGCCGGCTCGGTCATCAGGAAGGCCGAGCGGATCTCGCCGGCGAGCAGCGGCTTCAGCCATTTGTCCTGCTGGTAGGGGCTGCCATAGCGCTCCAGCACTTCCATGTTGCCCGTATCGGGGGCGGAGCAGTTGAAGACCTCGGACGCGAAGCCGACCTGGCCCATGATCTCGGCCAGCGGGGCGTATTCGAGATTGCTCAGGCCGGCGCCATGCGTGCTCTCGTTGAGGAAGAAGTTCCACAGGCCCTGGGCCTTGGCTTTCTTCTTGAGCTCCTCCACCACCGGCACGACGATCCAGGGATCGCCCTTGGCGCGCGCCTCGTTCATCTGCGCCGCATAGACCGGCTCGGCGGCGTAGACATGGGCGTGCATGAAATCGCCCACCTTCGTCATCCATTCACGTTGTCGCGGCGAATAGTCGAAATCCATTGTTTCCTCCAATTTTCAATAGCAAGCGGCGCGACTTTAGCGCGCCGCTTCGCGGTTCGGC
>DASWOE010000132.1:0-3036 GCA_036398875.1 Rhizomicrobium sp. | reverse complement strand
GGACCATGCTGATCGGGGTTCCCAGAGAGATCAAAAGCAACGAGAACCGCGTCGGCCTGGTGCCGGGCTCCGTGCGTGAGTTGACCCAGCAGGGTCATCGGGTCCTAGTCGAGCGCGGGGCCGGCGCCGGGATCGGCTTTTCCGACGAGGCCTATGCGACTGTCGGGGCGGAACTGGCCGAAAGCGCGCATGAGATCTACTCGCAGGCCGAGATGATCGTGAAGGTGAAGGAGCCGCAGCCGCGCGAATGCGCCCTGCTGCGCGAAGGCCAGATCCTGTTCACATACCTGCATCTGGCCGCCGACCGGGAACAGACCCAGGCGCTCATCGGGTCGCGCGCCGTCTGCATCGCCTACGAGACCGTGACGGACGTCCGCCACGGCCTGCCGCTGCTGGCGCCGATGAGCGAGGTCGCCGGGCGGATGTCGATCCACGCCGGCGCGCATTGCCTGGAGATCGCCCAGGGCGGCCGCGGCCAGCTGCTCGGCGGCGTGCCCGGCGTGCCGGCCGCCAAGGTGGTGGTGCTGGGCGGCGGCGTGGTCGGCACCAATGCCGCGCGCATGGCGATGGGGCTGGAGGCGCATGTCATCGTGCTCGACGTCTCGCTGGCGCGGCTCAAGGAGCTGGACGAGCAGTTCGGCTCGCGCATGCACACGCTGTTCTCGACGCTGGATGCGATCGAGGAGCAGGTGGTGAGCGCCGATCTGGTCATCGGCGGCGTGCTGTTGCCGGGCGCCGCGGCGCCCAAGCTGATCACGCGCAAGATGGTGAGCCAGATGAAGAAGGGCTCGGTGATCGTCGATGTCGCCATCGATCAGGGCGGCTGCTCGGAGACCAGCCATGCCACGACGCACGCGGACCCGACCTATCTGGTCGATGGCGTCGTGCATTACTGCGTCGCCAATATGCCGGGCGCGGTGGCGCGCACATCGACCTTCGCGCTGAACAACGCGACGCTGCCCTTCACGATCGCGCTGGCGCAGAAAGGCGCGGAAGCGGCGATGAAGGCGGACAAGCATCTGCTCGCGGGCCTCAACGTCTACAAGAACATGCTGACCTACAGGGCCGTCGCCGACGCCCAGGGCCTGCCGTTCAAGAACGCGGAAGACGCGATCGGGCTCTGAGAATTGCGTCCGGACCGCCCGCTTCGGACGCAGCGGCGGTCCGGCGCGGCCCCGCCGCTATTCGTCCGCGACTTCCCACGAGAAATCGGTGTGCGTCGTGGACGAGTTGAAATAGGTCGGATCGGTGAAGAACGCGATCGGATTGGTATATTCGCTGGGGTAGCCCGCCGAATTGCCCACCGTCGCCGTACCGTGGCAGCTCATGCAGTTGGAGTGGATGCCGTCGGGAATGCCCGGGTCGGTCTCCAGATAGGGATTGAAGCAGACGTCCATGGCGGTGCCGCCATAGGTGGCCGTCTGGTTGTAGTTCGTGCACATCGCATAATTGTTCCACGGCGACGGCAGGGTCGTGGGCTGGCCGGATTTGCTTCCCGGAAACTGGATCGTGCTGCCCTGGTCCGCGACGGGCTGCCAGTAGAATGTCTGCCACGTCCAGAACGTGATCTCCTTGGTGTTGACGTGCATGGCGACGAACGCGGCGTGATCGCCTTGCTTGGCGCCGTGGCCATAGCTGAGGGCTTCGGCGGCGTTCAGCGTCGTCGTGTAGAGCAGCGACAGCGGCCCGACCTTGAAATATTTGCAGGACAGGCCGTGCAGCCGGTCGGCGGGCACGCGCTTCAGATCGGTCCTGGTCGCGTTCCGGACGGGCGCGGTCGTCGCCGGATCGATCAGCATGCAGTAGAACCAGGTCTGCTCCGTCGGATTCTTGTTGCCCGACCCGCCCACCACATTGTCCGGACCCTGCCAATAGGGCAGGGGCGTCAGGCCGGTGGCGTAGACGAGATTGAAGACGGGCTTGGTCTCGATCGCGGTGTCGGGGAAATCGACGATGGCGCGGTCCTGCGCGCTGGTTCCGGTCGGCCAGGCGTTGTTCAAGGCCGCCAGGCTGGCATGCGAATTGTATTTGTAGTCGGTGCCGCCCGGTCCGGGGTGCGGGGTCATGATGAAAGTGGCGGCCGTCGGGTCGAATCGCTCGGTCACCCGCGTGACCTGTGCCGGCGCCTCCAATTTGAGCAGCGCGTGCGCCTTCTGGTCCTTTGCCACGCGATGCAGGAATTGCACGGGCGTCGCGAACACGCGGTTCGCGCCGCGCAGCGCCTGCACGGCCGCCAGCGCGCCGCCGCCCGGCGGAAGGCTCTTCTTCTTCAGGTCGGGCGATGCCAGCCACGTCTCCCAGACCGGCAAGGTGCCTTCCCCGGACGCGGAGGTCATCGCCGCCCACACGCCCCAGGCGTGACCGCGGATTTCGGCCTCGTTGTTGGTCTGGACCCAATTGTCGATCGTCGCCTTCGCCGTTGGGAAGCCATAGCCGGACGGCATCGGCACCGGCGTCGCCTTCGCCGGCGTCTTGGCGGCAGGCTTGCCGTTGCTCGCGACGCCGACGGCCGCGGCCGCCGACAGCATCAGGATTGCGAATACAGCAAGATTGCGATTCATGGCGATCCCCCTTCTGGTTTGGGCCTTGCAGCCTATGGTCGTTCAGGTTCGACGGGTGTCGGGCCAATCGTTCGTGCCCGGATTGGCGGCGAAGCCGGCCCGGCACGCAGATCGAGACGGATCGGGCAAGTCGTCGCCATGAACTGGTCTTCCTTCGATGTTCGACGTCGAAGATGAAGTCGGGACAGACTCGAAGCACAGAACGGACGCATCGAATATGCGGGAGTCTGACGGAGTTCGCCGGCCAATTCAATTGTGAACTGTGCAGTATTTCAAGTAATCGACGTAAATATGATTTAATCGCCAAATAAAGGGGAATTTTGGTCGGATTGGCGGACGGCGCCGCGCCGCGTCCGGATGGGCGCCTGCGGGCGGCCGCGCGGGCCGGACCTCGCGCCGGAAGCGCCGTCGCCCCTATTGCTGCGCCGCTTCGAGCTGCTTCGTCCGCGCCGTCGTCAATTGCGTCAGGCAGCCG
>DASWOE010000131.1:0-5594 GCA_036398875.1 Rhizomicrobium sp. | reverse complement strand
CCGCGGGAGCTGTGGCGGCGGCGGGCGCATCGGGCCGATGCACGCGGCGCGCGACTTCGTCGTCGGCGTGGCGCCGCGCTTCGGCTTCGGTGGCCTTGCGGGCATCCTCTTCGGCCTTGCGGCGCTCGGCGGCGACGCGTTCGGTCTTGAGGCGGTCGTCTTCGGCGGCGCGCAGGCGCGCTTCGTCCTCGGCGCGCTTGCGCGCTTCGGTCTCGTAGACGCGGGCATCGGCTATGGCGGCGCCGCGACGCGCCTTTTCCTCTTCGGTGAGCTGGCGCAGCACCACGCCGCGCGGCGCCGGCGCGGCCGACGGCGCCGAGGATGATACCGGGGGAGCGGACGTCGCCGGCTTGGCCGACGGCGCGGCGGGCGCCTTGACGGTCGGCGCGGGCCCGAGCGTGCGCTTCTTCTCGACCACGACCGCCTTGGTGCGGCCATGGGAGAAGCTCTGCTTCACGGTCGAAGTCTCGGTCTTCTTCAGCACCAGAGGAGGTCTGCCGCCGGCCGGTTTCTTCGTGGTGTCGTTCGTATCGCTCATACGTCTCTTTCGTCGGAAGCAGCAGGACGCCCGCGAAAGCCCGATAGCCGCTTGGCATCGAAGCTCAGACGTTCCTGAAGCCGCCCGGATTTGAGGGCTGCATGTATCACATTCTCGCGCCCCAGGGCCAAGCCCAATTCCGCCGCGTCGAGGCATTCCACGGTCTCGATCTTCAGGCCGCGGGCGTGGCAGGCCGCGAACAATTTGCGCTTGCCGTCGGCGGCGCCGTCCGACGCCTCGATGACGAGCGCCGGCGGCGCATCGGACTGCAAGGCGCGCTGAACCTGGTCGAAACCCAGGAGAATCTGGCCCGAGCGCCGCGCCATGCCGAGATCGGCCTGCATGCGCCGCACCAGGAGCCGTTCGACCAGCCCGGCAAGTCCGGGCGCGGCCGTCACCTGCGCCTTGGCGGCCTTGGCGAAGAGGTTCTTCTTCACGGCGGCATCGACGCTCGCCTTGCCGGCGCCGACCCATATGCCGCGGCCGGGCAGGACCGCCGCGATATCGGGCGTCACCGCGCCGTCGGGCGACACGACGAAGCGGACGAGCCTGTCCTCCGGCACGACCTCGCCGCTGACGATGCAGCGGCGCTCGCGGGCGCGAGAGCCGCCGGACGCCATGCGGTCGCGCCGGGCGTCGTCTTCGTCGCGGATGGCGAGAGCCGGGTTCAAGCTTCGCTCTCTCCCGCGTCTTCTTCGGCGCCGACCTCTTCCGCGACCGCCAGCTCTTCGATCCAGCCGGCCTTGACGCGCGCCTTCATGACGATGGCGTTGGCGTCTTCGTTGGTCAGGTTGAAGCCTTCGAGCGCGCCGGGGATGCGCACGCGCTCCTTCTCCTTGTTGACCTCGTAATAGCCGAGCAGATCGTCGGTGGCGCAGCCGGCAAGGTCTTCGAGCGACTTGACGTCGTGTTCGCCGAGCGCGACCGCCATGGCGGGCGTCACGCCCTCGACCTCGAGCACGGCGTCCTCGACGCCCAGTTCCCTGCGTTTGTCGTCCATTTCCCTGTTCTTCGCCTCGATGAATTCGAGCGCACGCTGCTGCAGCTCGTTTGCGGTTTCCTCGTCGAAGCCTTCGACGGCGGCCAGTTCGCCCAGCGGGACATAGGCCACGTCCTCGATCGTGGCGAAGCCTTCGGAGGCCAGGAGCTGGGCCACGGTCTCATCGACGTCGAGCGATTCCATGTACAGCTTGGTGCGCTCGGCGAACTCCTTCTGGCGCCGCTCCGATTCCTCGGCCTCGGTGAGGATGTCGATCTGCCAGGAGGTCAGCTGCGAGGCGAGGCGCACATTCTGGCCGCGGCGGCCGATGGCGAGGCTGAGCTGCTCGTCCGGGACCACCACCTCGACGCGATGGGTGTCCTCGTCGAGCACGACCTTGGAGACTTCCGCCGGCGCCAGCGCGTTGACGATGAAGGTCGCCGCCTCGTTGTTCCACGGGATGATGTCGATGCGCTCGCCCTGCAGCTCCTGCACCACCGCCTGCACGCGCACGCCGCGCATGCCGACGCAGGCGCCGACCGGATCGATCGACGAATCCTTGCTGATCACCGCGATCTTGGCGCGGGAGCCCGGATCGCGCGCCACGGCGCGGATCTCGATGATGCCATCATAGATCTCGGGCACTTCCTGTGCGAACAGCCGCACCATGAATTGCGGATGGCTGCGGGAGAGGAAGATCTGCGGCCCCCGCGCCTCGCGGCGCACGTCGTAGATATAGGCGCGGATGCGGTCGCCGGCGCGGAAGCTTTCGCGCGGGATCATCTCGTCGCGGCGCACCACGCCCTCGGCGCGGCCGAGATCGACCACGACGGAGCCGAACTCCGAGCGCTTGACGATGCCGTGCACGATCTCGCCGATGCGGTCCTTGTATTCGTCATATTGCCGCTCACGCTCGGCATCGCGCACCTTCTGCACGATCACCTGCTTGGCGTTCTGCGCGTTGATGCGGTTGAAATCGACCGGGGGCAGCGTCTCGGCGATGATGTCGCCGACCTGGGCGGCCGGGTTGCGGGCACGCGCGTCGGCCAGCGAAATCTCGGTCTTGTCGTTCTCGACCAGCTCCACGACATGCAGATAGCGCGAGACATGGGTCTCGCCGGTCTTGGGATCGATATCGACCTTGATGTCGTTCTCGCTGCCGTAATGGGCCTTGGCGGCGCGCTGCATCGCTTCTTCCATGGCGGTCAGCACGACCTGCTTGTCGATCGACTTGTCGCGCGCGACGGCGTCCGCGATCTGCAGAAGCTCGGTACGGTTAGCGGCAATGGCAGCCATGATGGTTCCTTCTCCTTGAATTCACTGCGCGCGCTTGCGCGCTTTCAAATCTTCCGCGATGAGGGCGTCGGTCAGCACCAGTTTCGCCTCCGCGATGCCGCGGAACGGGATCGAAATGCGCTGACCTTGGCTCTCGATTGTGACGTCCTGTCCGTCGAGGCCGAGCAGGCGGCCGCGGAAGCGCTTGCGGCCTTTGTTTGACTTGTCGCTCTGGCTGTCGCCAACGCTTCCGATGGCGACGTGAAGTTCCAGCCTGGCCTCATGGCCGGCCCAGCGGGCGAAATCGGTCAGCCGGGTGAGCGGCCGGTCGATGCCGGGGGAGGATACCTCGAGCTCGAAATCGCCCTCCAGCGGGTTCTCCTGCTCCAGGAAATCCTGCAGCGCCCGGGCCAGGATGGCGCAGTCCTCGACGTTCATCGTGCCGTCGGGCCGTTCGGCCATGATCTGCAGGGTCTTGGTCTGCCCGCCCATCAGGCGCAGGCGCACGAGCCGGAACCCGGCCGCTTCCACGGCAGGCTCGACGATCGGCTCCAGCTGGGCCATGGCGGTGATCAGGACGCGAAACTCCGAAAAAACAAAGCCTTCCCCCGCGCGGCGGTCTTGCGACCGCCACACAACAGGACGTTTCTGTTGTCTGGGATGGGCGCTATCTACGCCCGCCCACTGCCCAATTCAAGGGTGAGCGCCGGATTTCGGCGCCGGCTGGGGAATATTGACGGGCGGCGCCTGTCGGATCGTGCTGCCCTGCCCGATGCCGATCGTCATCTCGGCCGGCGCCTTCTCGGATGGCACCTTGAAGGAGAAAAACCACAGCCCGACGATGCAGGACGTAAAGACCGCCGCGATGGCGATCACGCCGAGGTCCCAGAACTGGCTGGGCGGTTTGATGTCGCCGTCTTCGTCGAGCATGGCGCGATAATACCAGAGGGTCGTCCCGCGACATAGCCGCCGATTTGGGCGGGAATTAGGTGCCCCGGCGGACAAAGCGCAGGAACACCGGCGGGCCGTGCAGCGCCTTGGCCTCGTAGCGGGTCGGCGGCCAATCGGCCGGCCGCAGCGTCCAGTCCGAAGGGCCCGATGCGGTCCAGGCGAAGGCGGGATGCGCCATCAGCCGCTCCAGCGCGTAGGCGAGGTAGCCGGCATCGTCGCTGGCGAAGCGCAGCTCGGCGCCCGGCTTCAGGATGCGCGCGAGCGCGTCCAGCATTTCGGTCTGCAGGAAGCGGCGCTTGTGGTGGCGGGTCTTGGGCCAGGGATCGGGAAACAGCAGGAAGAAGCGGCCGATGCTGGCGTCGGGCAGCGCCTCGACGATGTCGCGCGCGTCGTCCTCATAGAGGCGGATATTGGCCCGCGGCGCCGGTTCGAGCTTCGACAGCAGCTTCGCGGTGCCGGACATATAGGGCTCGGCGCCGATCACGCCGATATCGGGGTGCTGCTGCGCCTGCCACAGCAGATGCTCGCCGCCGCCATAGCCGGTCTCGAGCCAGACCTCGCCGACCGGCAGGTCGAAATAGGTCCGCGGGTCGCGTCCCGGCTCGACCTGCAACAGAAATTGCGGCAGGAGCGTTTGGCGCAATTGCTCCTGATGCGCCGACAGCGCCGGGCCCTTGCGCCGGCCATGGAGATTGCGGCGAAAGCGTTCGGGGTTTTCGACCATCGCACCAATTGTCATCCCCGGCCGAGCGATGCGACGCATCGCGAGGGGAAGGGGATGACAATATAGCTTAACCCGCCGCGTTCTTGAGCGCGTCCGCGAGATCGGTCTTCTCCCACGAGAAGCCGCCTTGCGCATCGGGCTCGCGCCCGAAATGGCCGTAGGACGAGGTCCGCGCATAGATCGGCTTGTTGAGGCCCAGATGGGTGCGGATGCCGCGCGGCTTGAGGCTCATGAGCTCGGGCAGGATCTTTTCCAGCTTCGCTTCATCGATTTTGCCGGTGCCGTGGGTATCGACATAGACCGACAGGGGATCGGCGACGCCGATGGCATAGGCGATCTGGATGGTGCAGCGGTCGGCGAGGCCCGCGGCCACGACGTTCTTCGCCAGATAGCGCGCGGCATAGGCGGCCGAGCGATCGACCTTGGTCGGATCCTTGCCGGAAAAGGCGCCGCCGCCATGCGGGGCCGCGCCGCCGTAAGTATCGACGATGATCTTGCGCCCGGTGAGGCCGCAATCGCCGTCCGGACCGCCGATCACGAAGGACCCGGTCGGATTGATGTGCCACACCGTCTTGTCGTTGATCCATTCCACCGGCAGCGCCTGGCGGATATAGGGCTCGACGATCTTGCGGATATCGTTGCTGGTCTGCGATTCATGGCTGTGCTGGGTGGAGAGCACGATCTGCGTCGCCTCGACCGGCCTGCCGTTCTCATAGCGCAGCGTGACCTGGCTCTTGGCGTCGGGCTGCAGCGTCGGCTCCTTGCCGCCATGGCGCGCATCGGCCAGCAGCTTGAGGATCTTGTGGCTGTAGTAGAGCGGCGCCGGCATCAGGGCGGGCGTCTCGGTGCAGGCATAGCCGAACATGATGCCCTGGTCGCCGGCCCCCTCGTCCTTGTTGCCCGATGCATCGACGCCCTGGGCGATATGCGCGGACTGGGCGTGCAGCAGCACCTCGACCTGGGCGTTCTTCCAGTGAAAGCCCTCCTGCTCGTAGCCGATGGCCTTGATCGCCTGGCGCGCGACCTCTTCCACTTCCGCGGGGCCGATATGCTTGGGCCCCCGCGTCTCGCCTGCGATCACCACGCGATTGGTGGTGCACAGCGTCTCGCAGGCCGCGCGGATGTCC
>DASWOE010000130.1:0-5152 GCA_036398875.1 Rhizomicrobium sp. | reverse complement strand
CGTCGGTTGCCCGACGCTGACCAACACCATCGATCGCGATGTCGAGCTGGCCATGGTCCGGGCCAACGCCGCCATGAACCAATGCTACATGTTCAACGTCAACGCTTGCGGCGCGCTGGCGTTCGGCCGCTCCATCGTCTGCGGCCCGGGCGGCGAGGTGCTGCACCAGGCGACGACGGGCCAGGAAATATTCCCGGTCGAACTCGATTTCGACTATCTCGCGCGGGTGCGCGAACGCGGCTGGCAGGGCCTGGGCCAGGTGCTCAAGAGCTTTCGCGACAACGCGGTGCAGTTTCCGCCCTATGCGCAAGGCGCGCGCTCGCTGGCGCTCGATACGCTGGGACGATTGGAAACACCGGCCGGCCGGCCGGAAGACGGCGCGGACCATGCCGCGGGGACGGCGCATCTGAAGGCGGCGAAGACCTGAGCAGGGCACCGGGCGCGATCATCCGCGGCGGCCGGCGCAGTCGATTTTGGGGGCGGGGCAGATGTTGAAGGGGACAATCATGGACAAGGCTTTGAAGTCGAGGTTCGTCAGTGCGTTGCTGGGCGGCACCGCCCTGGCGGGATTCGCGGCCCCGGCGCCGGCAGCGGAGGCATCGTCGCCGGCCGCGATCGAAACCGTCACCGTCACGGCGGAGCGCCGGCCAGAGAACATTCTCGACGTGCCGTACAACATCAGCGCCGTCGGCGGCGATGTGATCGACAACAACCATGTTCTCGACGCCGCCGAGCTGATGCGCTCGATTCCGGGCGTCACCGTGGTCGATCGCGGCGACCGAAACGCCAGCACGGTCAACGGCATCCGCATTCGCGGCCTGAACGTCGACAGCTCGGCGCTCGGCGATTATGCGGTGTCGGCGGCAGCGACCGTCTCGACCTATGTCAACGACACGCCGCTATTCGCCAACTTCCTGCTGACCGACATCGCGCGGGTCGAGGTGCTGAAAGGCCCGCAGGGCACGCTCTACGGCTCGGGCGCGCTCGGCGGCACGGTGCGCTACATCCTGAACGCGCCGCAGCTCGGCGTGTTCGATGCCAAGCTGAGCGCGTCGGCCTCCAATGTCGACGGCTCGTCGGGCGTGGGCCTGTCGGGCACGGGCACCGTGAACATCCCGCTGGGCGACACCTTGGCCCTGCGCCTCACGGCCACGCACAACCAGTATCCCGGCGTGACGGACTATGTGAACCTCTACAAGCTCGATGCGAATGGCGTGCCGGTGGCGCCGTCGGGCGTGCTGTCGAACGATACGTCCTACACGTCCAGGAAGGACGCGGATTTCGCGCATCAGACCTATGCGCGCGCGGCGCTGCTATGGAAGCCGACCGACGAATTCGACGTCACGGCCAATTTCACCCTCCAGTCCGACCAGTTCGGCGGCCGCCGCGGGATGTCGCTGGGCACCGACGGTTTCGGCGTGCCGTACAAGGAGTCCGAAATCGGCTCGGCGCAGCTCGAGCCGGCGTCGCGCGACGTCTATCTGGGCGCGGTCGAAGCCAATCTCGATCTGGGGTTCGCCACGCTGACCTCGAGCACGTCCTACTACAACCATCGCGGCGAAATCACGAGCGAGAACACCGGTTTCTACGCGCAGAACGAGTGGCTCCACGATTTCTATTACAACTATCCGCGGCCCCTGGCCTCCGCCGTGCGCCATTACGGCGACAAGGCGTTCATCGAGGAGGTCCGGCTGGTGTCGGATTCGAGCGGCCCGGTGGAATACATTCTCGGCGGCTACTACCAGAACCAGCAGCTGCTCAGCACCCAGGACAGCTTCCTGCGCGGCTTCAAGCGCTGGTGGGATACCGCCTACCCCGCCTTCGCCGGGGCGGTGATCAGCGATCAGGACTATCTGTATCGCCACCATGAGCAATTCACGGAAAAGGCGATCTATGGCGACCTCACCTATCACATCACCGATGCGCTGCAGGTGACCGGGGGCCTCCGCTGGTTCGACGATCGCTCAAGCGCGACCGTGCATCAGAATACCGCGCTCTACGCCGCCATTTTCGACTCGTCGGATTCGGCGGGCATAGTGGGCGGAAGCAAGGTCCTGTTCCGGGGCAATGCGTCGTGGAAATTCGACGACGGCGACCTGCTGTATGCGACGGTTTCTCAAGGCTATCGCCGCGGCGGCTCCAACGCGACGCCGATCACCGGCTATTTCGCCGAAAGCCCGGCCTGGCTGACCTACAAGCCGGACACCAACGTCAACTACGAGCTCGGCGTCAAAGGGCGCTGGGATTCGATCACCTACAATCTGGATGCCTTCTACGTCGATTGGAAGAATCCGCAGTTCAACACCGCGACGACGTTCTGGGGCTTCTTCGCGGTTCAGAACGCGGTCAGCGCGACGTCCAAGGGCGTCGAGGCGCAGATCGACGGCTATGTCGGCGATGCCTTCCATTACGGCCTCGGCTACACCTATACCGACGCCACGCTGGGCGCCGATCTCTATTCGGCCGACGGGATCAGCTTCATCAATGCCAAGGGTGCGCAGCTGCCCGGGGCGCCCAAGCATGTGCTGACGGCGAGCCTGGACTATACGGTGCCGACGCTGTTCGACGTCCTGACCACGTTCCACCTGGACGGCTATTACCAGTCGTCGATGCAGAACTCGCTGTCGTGCAAAACCTGTTCGCCCAATTTCGTGCCGCCCGCGATCAACGGCGTTCCGGCCTTCACCGGCGAGCCGAAATTCTACGCCCATCTGCCCGGCTACACGCTGTGGAACACCTCGGCGCGCCTGGCGTTCGGCGAGAGCTGGGACGCGACGCTCTGGGTCAAGAACGTCTTCGACGCGCACGCCATATCGGGCGTTTACACGCAGGCCTATATGGGCACGTCGCCGGGACAGAACTATTTCGGCAACGGCTCGAAGGCGCTGACGGCGCTGCCGCGGACCGTGGGCGTCACCTTGGACTATAAGCTGTAAGACGATCGGGCGGGGCGGCGGCCGTTTTCCGCCGCCGCCGCGGTTCTTCAATGCGGCCGGGCAATGCTATGAATGTTCCGATGCAGCGCGCGCCGTCGAATCCCGAATCCACCTATCGGCAGATCGAGGATTTGCTGCGCCGCCGCCAGCCGCGGGCGGCGGTGGCGCTGGCGCAACGTCTTGTCGAGGATCGTCCGGACCATCCCGTCGGCTGGATTTTGCTGACACGGGCGCGCCAGCAGGACGGCGATTTCGCCGCCGCGCTGGCGTCGGCCCGGCGCGCCGTCGAGATTGACGGGCGCCAGCCCGGCGCCAACCTGCTTTTGGCGGAGTGCCTGCTCCAAACCGGCGCGGCGGAACGGGGCCTGGCGGCGCTGGAGGAATTGGAGCGCGGCGCGCAGGACGATCCCAGATTGCTCCAGCATCTGGCGCAGCTCTACACCCACGCCAACCGTCATGTGGAAGCGGAGCGCTGCTACGCGCAGGCGGCGGCGCTGATGCCGGGCGATCCGCAATATCTCTACAACCTGGCCACGGGGCGGATCGCGCTAGGCCGGCTGACCGAGGCCGAGGGATTGCTGAACCAGGTCATCGCCATCGCGCCGGCGGATTACGATGCCTATTACAATCGCTCGACCCTGCGGACGCAGACGCCGCAAGACAACCACCTCGCCGAACTTGAACGCGTCCTGGCGGCGCCGCTGCGCAATCCGATGGGCGCGGTCCAACTGAACCATGCGCTTGCCAAGGAGCTGGAAGATCTCGGCGACCATGCGCGGTCCTTCGCGCATCTGAAGACCGGCGCCGATGCGCGCCGCGCGATGCTGTCCTATCGCGTTGAGGACGACATAGACGCGATGGCGCAAATCGCGCGCGTCTTCACGTCCGACGTGTTCGCGAACGCCGCCGGCGGCCATCGCGATCGCCGGCCGATCTTCGTGCTCGGCCTGCCGCGCAGCGGAACCACGCTGGTCGACCGTATCCTGAGCTCGCACAGCGCGGTTGCGAGCATCGGCGAGACCAGCGACTTCGCCCAGGCGCTGATGCGCAGCGCCGGCCACGGCGACAAGACCACGCTGATCCGCCGCTCCGCATCGCTCGATTTCGCGCGGCTGGGCAAGGATTACGGCGACAGCGTCGATGCGCTCGACGGCACGCGGCCGCATCTCATCGACAAGACGCCGGTCAACTTCCTTTATCTGGGGCTGATCGCGCTGGCGCTGCCCGATGCCAGGATCGTCCATGTCCGCCGCGGGCCGATGGACGTGTGCTATGCGATGTACAAGACGCTGTTCCGCATGGCCTATCCTTTCTCCTACGATCTCGGCGATCTCGGCCGCTATTTTCTGGCCTATGCGCGGCTGATGGCGCATTGGCGCGCGGTCCTGCCCGGCCGCTTTCTCGACCTCGATTACGAGGATCTCATCGCCAACCAGGAGGCCGCTTCACGCCGCCTTGTCGCCCATTGCGGCCTGGATTGGGAAAGCGCCTGCCTCGCCTTCGAGCGCAATGCGAGCCCGTCGCTGACCGCGAGCGCAGCCCAGGTGCGCCAGCCGATCCACAATCGCTCGGTCGGGCTGTGGCGCCGCTATGCGCGCGAGCTGGCGCCGCTGGCCGACATCCTGCGCGCGGCCGGCGTGGATATCGACGCGCCATGAAAGCTTTTGCATGGGCGATGGCGGCGTTGGCAGCGCTCGGCACCGCGCGTGCCGACACGCTGCTGTCGGCGGATTTCCAGAACGGCAGCAGCGCCGGATGGGTCGCGCTGGGGCAGGGCGATGTCGGGCTCAGCACCTATGCCGCAAACGTCTCGCTGCGGATCGGGGCGAACGGCGCCGCCATGACGGCGCTGCCGACGCTGGGTTATGCCGAGGTGACGGTCACGGTCGCGTTCGCGGCGTCCGCACTGGGGCCCGGCGGCGCCTGCGTCGCCGACGCGTCGAATGACGGCGGCGGAACTTGGAACGAGGCCTATCGCATCGGTCCGGGCCAGGACGATGCCGTCACGCTGCATGCCGGCGGTCGGACGCTTGCCGCAATGGCAAACCAGGTGAAGGTCATCCTGCGCCTCCGTACGGTCTCGGCGAATGCAGCGGCAGCCTGCTGGGCCGACAATATAAGAGTGTCGGCGCGGCCCGCGGTCGCGACGGCGTCGGCCGCTGCGTTCGGGCCGGACGGCAAGCGCGTGGCCATGGACGCGGCGACGCTGCGCGACC